>DASXGO010000092.1:0-3258 GCA_036489055.1 Candidatus Cybelea sp.
CGAACTCTTGCGGGGTCAGCGGCGACCAGGTTCCGGCGGCATCGCTCTTGGGTGGCAGGAGCGAGCCGACGATCGGCACCGCGAGCGTGAGCCCGACGATTCCGCCGATCGCGAGGGTTGCGTTTGCCATGAAGGTTCGGCGCGAAAGCTCTTCCTCGGTCTGAGGGGCGTCGTATGGGCTCTCGATTCTACGCTGAGCGCCTTCAGGCGTACCGGCATGCGAATCGGACAAGATCAGTTCTCCACGAGAAGTGCGGGTCGCTGGCTCATTTGCTCCTATCCTAAATCTGCCCTCTCCGAGCGGCTAGGACGAAACTCTGACGCCGCACCGGCCGCCCGTTGCCGGCGCCCTCTAAACCTTGTAGCTGTGCAGGCCCGAAATCCAAATGTTGACGCCGAGATAGCAGAAGATGATCGAGAGAAAACCGACGACGCTTACCCAGCTCGTGCGTAAGCCACGCCATGAATGACGGGTGTGGAGGTGCATGTACGCGAGGTAGATGATCCACGAGAAGAGCGCCGCCGTCTCCTTGGGGTCCCACTGCCAGTATGCTCCCCACGCTTCCTTGGCCCACATTGCACCGGTAATGATGCCGATCGAGATGAGCGGCAAGCCGATCGCAACGGCTCGGTAGACGATGACGTCGAGTTGCGGCAGGCTGGGCAACGCGGCGAGCCATCGTGCGACCAAAGTATCACCCGCCGCTCCGGCGAGGCGCTGCTGCGCGTAATACTTTAGCAGGTAGACGCACGAGAAGACGAAGGCAACGAGGAAGGCGGCGTACGACGAGACGACGATCGGCACGTGAATCTTCGCCCAATACGACTGAAGCGAAGGAACCGGAGGCATCGTGCCTTCGTACCACGTGACGCCGTACGCCAGAAAGATGGCCGCGAGTACGAGGACGAATCCGCCCGCGAACCATAGCCGATACCGAAACGCGAACCCGATATAGATCGCGACGGACATCGCGGTGAAGAGCGAGAGCGAGCCGTAAAGATTGAGCAGCGGCCAAATATGCGTCAGCTCCCACCGCGCGAAAAGCTGCGCGAACTGCGCGACGCAGCCGAGGATCGCGGCCGGGACGCCGATTTTCAAGAGCCCGTCGCTTCGTGTGAAGAAGTACGCCAGCAGTGCCAGCGCGCCCACGGTGTAGGCCGTCAGCGCGACGGCGATGAGGACTTCGTCTAGCGGCATATTGCGGGCTCTAAAGCCGCCGTGACGCGTCGGAACTCGTTCGCGAACACGTCGTATCCCTTGACCGTCGTCGCGGCGGCTCCTACGCGGCAGCGTCCGGGCGAGGTCTCGTCGACGCGCACGTAAAGCCGGGCGGGAAGAAAATAGAACGAAATGATCAGCCCGGCGAGCAGCACGAAGGCACCGATGCCGACCAGCACGACCCCGGGATCGTAGCGGTATTGGAAGCCGCTATAGATCACGTAACGTTGCGGCTTCAGCCGCCAGCCGTTGCCGAGGTCGACCCACGAACGGAGCGGGACGAGCGCATCGCCCAGCGGATTGCCTGCGTCCGAGACGGCGAGTACGACGGCCGGATCGTCTACGCGCGGATCGGCAGTGGGCATGCCGCTTTGCTTGTCCACGGTCGGCACGAAACGCTCGTAGAGCAGAGTGCGCTGCGTGCCCGGGACGTCGAGTGAGTCTCCTTCGAGGAGCGTGCGGCCGGAGAGTGCCGGGTCGACGCGCCCGTTATGCGTTACGAGAAAGCGCATGCCGAAGCCGTAGCTTGCCTGATAGTAGAGCGTGCCGTCTACGTCGATCGGGTGATTAACGCGAACCGTAAGCGCTTTGGGAAGTCCGTCCTTGCCGGTGACCGTAACGCGAGAAACGTAATCGATCGGCTGATAGACCATGCCGCTCTTGGTCATGATCGGCGAGATCTTGTACCCGAAGTCGTCGAGACGAATGAGCGCGTGCGTCCGAGGGACCTGCAGCGTTTGTCCGGTCAAAACCGCCATGTCGCCGGAGAAGCCGCGCGCCCAGTACAACGTCGTGCCGGCCGCGATGATGACGAATCCGCAATGGGCGACGAGGACCCCGCGCCGCGCCCAATTGTGTTTGTCGGCAAAACTCCACTCGACGCCGCCGAAGATACGTTCGCGAATTTGCCAGCCGCGAGCACGCAGCGTTTGCGCGACCCGAGCACGCACTTCCTCGGGCTCGCCGTTCGTTTCAAAGGTCGCGTGCAGCGGAATCTTGTCGATGCTTACCGGCCGCAGCGGCGGAAGCCGTGCCGGAATGACGCGCTTGAACGTGCAGACCGCTAGCGAGAGCAAGATCAGCCCGATGATGCCGACATACCACGGCGAATGATAGACGTTGTCGAAGTTCAACCGCAGGATCGCGCGTGCGATGGGAGCGGCGTAGCTCTGAAAATAGAGGCTCGGATCTTGACCTTGCTCGACGATGACGCCGATCAGCGTCAGCACGCCCCAGATCAGAAAGAGCGAAACGGCAAAAAAAACGCTGCCGAAGGTTCGAACGAACTCCCCACAGAGCATCCGGGCTTGGCTCACGATTCTGTCATCCTGAGCCGCCGCGCAGCGGCGCGTCGAAGGACCAGCGACGCTGGAGCGGCAGGATGATCCAAATCGAGATTTCGTAAAGCGCGTACATCGGCAAGGCCAGGAGCGCCATCGTCAGCGGATTGCCGTCGGGCGCCGCGATGCCTCCGGCAACGAAGAACGCAAAGAGCGCGTGACGCCGATACTGCATCAGCGACGACGCGCTGATTATGCCGAGGCGGGCCAAGCCGACCAGCACCACGGGCGTTTGGAAGACGAGTGCGAAAAGCAGAAAGAGCACGAGAACGAAGTTCAGCGTGGAGGCGATGCCGAACGTCGGCGTCGCGACCGCATCGGTAATGTGCAGCAGCGCCGCAACGACGCGCGGAATCACGACGAAGTGCGCGAACGCAAGCCCGACCGCGGCTAGTATCAGCGACGGCAAGATGAACGCGTAAACCATTCGGCGCGTTCGCGGGTTGATCGCCGGCACCACGAACAGCCAGAGCTGCTGGAACAGCAGCGGCAGCCCGATGACGATCGCGCCGACTATCGAAAACTTGAACTCGGTGAAGATGACGTCGGCCGGACCGAACGCGTGAAGCTGGATTCCGTTGAAATATTCGTGCATCATCCAGCGAATGGCGAATTGCGACGGCCAAAAGAGCACGACGGCGATCCCGCCGACCGTCGCCAACGAAATCAGGAGACGGTTACGGAGCTCCCGCAGGTGCT
>DASXGO010000101.1:0-3215 GCA_036489055.1 Candidatus Cybelea sp.
GTGGAATCTTCGATGTGGTCCATCACGTGGCAGTGAATCAGCCACGTGCCCGGTTTTGCATCGGCCTTCACGACGACGTCGACGCGCTGTCCCGGAGAGATGAGCACGGTATCCTCGACGTCGCGGTAATCGACCGGCGCGGCGTCGCGAGCGATGATCTGCTGGTAGTGTCCATGCGTGTGCATCGTATGGAACTCTTCGCCGGAGATGTTGATCCAACGAATCCGAAAGCGATCGCCTTTGCGCACCTCGAGCGCGCGCGTCGCGGGATACTCCCTACCGTTGAGCGTGAAGTGATTCTCGGTGCCGCTTTGAATCTGCCACGACGAGATCATCTCGAGAAAGTTGTGTGCCAGGCCGCGCTCGATCGCACGAGGGCTCGACGGTTCGACAACGATCGCGCCGTATAACCCGGAATCGAGCATCGCTTGGTCGTCGTGGGTGTGGTAGATGAACGTGCCCGGCTGATCGGCAACGAAGTGGTAGACGAAGTGACCGCCGCGCGGGACGAGCGCTTGCGAGATACCGCCGACGCCGTCCATCGAGACCGGGATGTCGTGAACGCCGTGCAGATGGATCGAATCGTCCGTCGCGATCTCGTTGGTAAAGTCGATCGTGATCGAATCGCCTTGCTTCACCTCGAGCACGGGCCCCGGCACGACGCCGTTATACGTGTTGGCCATAACGGTGAGGCCAGGTTTGAGCGTCCACGGCGCGGCACGCTCGACGATGTGAAAAATCCGCTCGCGACCGCGCGATTGCGGAATCGCTTGGTACGCTCCATCCGAACGCACAACGACCGGCGACTCACCGGGCGCGGCGGTTGCGGTCGGAATCGGCCCGCTAATTGGCTGTAATCCAAGCGTGGTCGAGTTGGATGAAACGCCTTCATCCGCATCGGCGAGCGTTCGCACAGGAAGCAGGAGAAGCAGCAAGAACGCGGCGACCGCGCCTGCGGATCGAAGCAGGAGTTGGGGCATTTAGGTATGCCTAAGATTAATCGTAGGCGTACCTTTTTCCTGGGGAACAGCCGGCTTTTGCCCTTAAAAGCAGCGCCGCCCATAAAAGGCGGCGTTTGCCTATAAAGGGCTCGGGGCTATCTAGTTACCGCCGGTTACGGCCATGCCCGCGACGACTGGGCCGCAGTTGCTATGAGCTGGCCTGTCCAAGCTTTGGAACACGAATGACGTTTTGTCGCTAAATGCCGCAAAGTGAAAATGAACGTTTGCGAAGTCACCATGCTGTGCGTCGTGGTTGTGGGCGGTGTTCCAAGAGAAAGCCTTAGCAATTGTACGACTCCTGCTGACGGCCTCTACGAGCAAACGCTTGACGCGCGGGTTCCCTTGCCCGTGTGCACAGTTCGTATTGCCAGACAGGGTGAAGCTGATCGTGTACGTCGCATCAACCGTCGTTTTAACTGACCCATGCCTGATCGCGCCAACGCCTGCGCGACCAGAACCGTCGAGATCGACGCTGCAGAGGCCGTACGGCTCATCCCATGAAACGCCGGAGCCGTAGAAATCGATCGTGCGTTCACTCACGACCCAATCGGGCGCAAACTTTGTGCCGACCGGGATTCCCTGCCGTGATCCCGGGTCGGACGCCTGAGAGAAATCGCCGTCAGTGAGGATACCGGTTCCCCCGGGTAGTGCCGGGCAGTATGTGTAGCTTCCCGACTGAACTCGAACGTAGCTTGCGGGACTCATCCCGGAGTTCACAAACGCTGACGATCCGCCACAGCCCGCAAGCACAAATGCCACCATCGTAGCGGCTAAAGCAACGCTACCAAACCGAGAAGCCATGCGTCGTCCCTCCGAGTAGGAGGGTTCGACGAGGAGGGTTTTTCTACGCTTCCTCGGACTCGTCTGCTTTCGGTGGCGCTACTGGCGCGACATTCCGCATAATCTGAAGCTGCGCCATCATAACGTCAAGCTGAGCCTGCGTAGGCTCGCTTGCGAACCCAAGCTCGACCTTGTTTCCGCCGCCAAGCGGCCATGAATAGGCCACGCTGTCGTTTAGAATCGTACCGAACGCTACCCTAGCGGTTATCCGTTCTTGTCGGCGTCCGGACTTATTCGGAGGTTTTGAAAAGTTGATCGAATCCGACGATTTGAAAGACCCGTCGTATATGGTCGCTCGCTCCGGCAAGCGTGATCGAGCGCTGGGCATTCCGGCGCCGAAGCGCGGCGAGCTCCTCGAGGATGGTCGAATCGAGGTACGTCACATTCGTAAGGTCGAGGACAAGGCCGTCGTCGCCATCGAGCGTTTGGAACAGCGTCGCGATCTCAGCCTTGCGCGTGAGATCGTACTCGCCTTCCAGTATCACGCGCCGGGCAGCTGACGCATGGGTCATCGGGACTCCTCCGCTCGCCCTATCGGACTGTTGTGAAGAGACAATTTTACCATACTGCCGCCCGAGGCGCGCGTCAAGGGCGGGAGAACGTCCCGGCTTAGAAAACCGTGGAAACGTGCCCCAGGTACGACTGACGCGCACGCTGCGCGTTCCCGCCGATTCGGCCGCTGAGGCACTCGGCGAACTGCTCACCGCGATCGCGCGCCAAGAAGGTCCGTGGCGCGGATTCGCGCTGCACGTAAGCCTCGGCGATCTGCGATTACCCGACGTCGGCTACGTAGCGGTGCCGATCGACCTCAGCGTCGAGCGGCATCGCGAAGCGCCGCATGCGTTTGAGATCGCGTTCGTCAGCGCAAGCCTCCCGGCTGCCTTCCCGGCGTTCAAAGGAACCGTCAGCGTCACGGAGAGCGGGCTCGGGGAGTCCACGCTTCAACTTGATGGTGCCTACGAAGTACCGATGCAGCTCGTAGGTAAGCTGCTCGGCGCCGCGTTCACGCCCGGCGTCGCGGAGCGCTCGCTCGAGAACTTCATCGACGAGATCGGCGCAGCGTGCGAAGCGCGCGTCAATCAGCGCGAGGCCGAGTTCGTTCGCTATCGCTTCTACGCGCGCTCGCCGCGGTGACGGAAATACGTGCCGGCTGCTGCATCGTCGGCGGTGGCCCGGCCGGCATGATGGCGGCGCTGCTTTTTGCGCGGGCCGGCGTCCGGACGGTGCTGCTCGAGAAGCACGCAGATTTCTTACGCGACTTTCGCGGCGACACGATCCACCCATCCACGCTGCAAGTGATGGAAGAGCTGGGCGTTCTCGAAGCGTTCCTGCAGCGTCCTCACCAAGAAGTGACGACGCTTGCCGGCAACCTCG
>DASXGO010000153.1:0-3183 GCA_036489055.1 Candidatus Cybelea sp.
TCATCGTTCGCTCGCAGTCTTCCTTGAGCAATACCTCGGCGAGGCGCGGAGTCCTCGCGAGTTGCTCGAAGAGCCGCGCGAATCGGCGCGGCCGCCGTTCGAGGTAGCGCATGATTTGCACTCGATGGAGCAACCGCCGGCGAAAACGCGCGCCGACGACCGATGCATAGCGCGCGCTTGCATGCTCGCCGTGCGTGCGCGCGCGCGCGATGGCATCGGCTGCAAAGCGCCCGCTCATTGCCGCTTCAAAGATTCCTTCGCCGTTCGTCGCATCGACCAAACCCGCAGCAGTGCCGCCTACCATCAAGCCTTTGTCGGAGACGGCGGGGCGCGGCATGCCGCCGTAAAGCAAGTGGCCTTCGGTTTTCACCGATCGAACGCCGGACTGCGGATAGAGGCGGGCGCGCACGCGCTCCGTGAACGAGTCCAGCTCGGCGCGCAACAGATCGGCACGAATCTTTCCCATGACGCCGAGTCCGATCGCGAGATGATCGCGCTTGGGAAACATCCAGGCGACGATCTGTCGTCCGTCACGCGCTGCGTAGTAGTGAAGCTCCAGCGTTCGATACGCAACCGCCGCCGCGGGCTGCTCCAAGTAGACTCGGTATTGCAGCGTCGTTAGAAGGCCGTCGCGCCAATCCGGCATCGCGACGCGCCCGAACGACGGCTCTTCCAGTCGGGCGGTGGCACCCGGTGCGAGGAAGACGTTCCGTGCTGCGACGGTACGTCGTTCGCTCCGCGCCAAATCCGCGTATTCGACCACGAAGCGGCGGCCCTCGCGCCGCACCGTGCGAAAGAGCGACTGCGTACGAATCTCGGCGCCTTCGCGCGCTGCAAGTTCGGCGAGCGTGGAGTCGAGCTCTTCGCGCGTCGTCGTATGTCCAGGCCCGAAGGCCACTTCATACTCGCCGCCCGCGGCATCGAAGAATGCCAACCGCGGCGTGTCGCAGTGCACGATCGCGCGCGGAACCTCGAACGTTTCGCAAAAGCCCGGGCGTAGCCCGGCGGCACAGACGCGCTTGCGGCCGACGATCGAATCGCGTTCGAGCACGAGCGTCTCGACACCGGCGCGCGCGGCCTCGCGCGCAGCGGTCGATCCGGAGGGTCCGCAGCCGACGACGAGCAGTTCGGTCGTTTCCATTGCGCTCACCATGCTGGTTTCAACGAGCGCCTGCGATAGGACTTGCGCGTCCGCCCGGAGTAGGCAAGCCGGTCGGCCCTCCCGGGCCAGTATTTTTGCTCAATCGTAAGGATGGGAATGACCGCACAGACAGCCATTGCAGCCGGACTGATTGGAGGCGCCCTCGCGGTACTCTATGGGGTCGTACTGACCTTCTGGGTGCTTGCTCAGCCCGCCGGCAACGAACGCATGCGCGAGATCGCCGCCGCGATCCAAGAAGGCGCCATGGCGTTCCTCGCGCGCCAATACCGCACGATCGGCATCGTCGCGATTATTCTCGCCATTGTAATTCTCTTTGCGCCGACGCTAGGGAAAGAAGCCGCCGTCGGCTTCCTGATCGGTGCGATACTCTCGGGCGCCGCCGGCTTCATCGGCATGATCGTTTCGGTGCGCGCCAACGTGCGGACCGCTGAAGCGGCCCGCGGCGGCCTCGGGCCGGCGTTGAACGTTGCGTTCCGCGGCGGCTCGGTCACCGGCATGCTCGTCGTAGGTCTCGGTCTGCTTGCAGTCTCCGGCTATTTCGGGATCCTGCAATCCGTCAACAACGGCGACACCGCGACGTCGCTCGATGCGATGGTCGGGCTCGCCTTTGGCTGCTCGTTGATCTCGGTCTTTGCGCGTCTCGGCGGTGGAATTTATACGAAGGCGGCCGACGTCGGCGCCGATTTGGTCGGCAAGGTCGAGGCGGGTATCCCTGAAGACGACCCGCGTAATCCGGCCGTCATCGCCGATAACGTCGGCGACAACGTCGGCGACTGTGCCGGAATGGCAGCCGATCTCTTCGAGACCTACTGCGTCACGACGGTCGCGGCAATGCTGCTCGGCAACCTCATTTTCGGTGCCACGCTTCCGTCAGCGACGACGTTCCCACTCTTGCTCGGCGCAATTTCGATCGTCGCCTCGATCATCGGGTCGATCTTCGTCGGCGTTGGTAAGGTGCGGCGCGCAAAGATTATGGCCGCGCTCTACCGCGGCATGGCCGTCGCGAGCGTATTGGCGCTGATCGGCTTCTATTTCGTTACGGAACGCGTTTTTGCGGGCAGCGGCGTCAGCGTCAACGGGATCTTCGTCTGCGCGGTAGTCGGCGTCGTCATCACGGCGCTCATCACGCTCATCACGGAGTATTACACGGGCGCGCAGTTCCCGCCGGTGCAGGGGATCGCAAAGGCCTCGATCACGGGCCACGCAACGAACATTATCGCCGGGCTCGCCGTCTCGATGCAATCGACGGCGCTTCCGGCACTGGTCATTGTGGTCGGCATCCTCATCAGTTACGCGATGGCGAACGTCTACGGCGTCGGCATCGCGGTCATGTCAATGCTCTCGATGGCGGGCATCATCGTCGCGATCGACTCGTTCGGGCCGATCACCGATAATGCCGGCGGCATCGCCGAGATGGCCGACATGCCGCACGACGTTCGCGACGTCACCGATCCGCTCGACGCCGTCGGCAACACGACCAAGGCGGTAACCAAAGGCTATGCGATCGGATCGGCGGCGCTCGCCGCCATCGTCCTATTTGCATCGTTCTTACAGGAGCTCATCAATCATAAGTGCCCGGGCAGCGCGTCGGCCGTCTGCACGACCTCCGTGCGCAACCTGTTTGAGATCGGAAATCCGTTCGTGCTGACCGGCCTCTTCATCGGCGGTCTGCTGCCGTATCTCTTCGCTTCGCTCTCGATGCAAGCGGTGGGTCGCGCCGGTGGCGCGGTCGTCGAAGAAGTCCGCCGTCAGTTCCGCGAGATTCCGGGCATCATGGAGGGCACCGCGCGTCCGGACTACGGCACGACCGTCGATATCGTAACGCGCGCCGCGTTACGCGAGATGATCGTTCCCGCGCTGATTCCGGTGCTCGTCCCAGTCGTCGTGGTGCTGCTCTCGTACTTCAACGTCTTCCCGAACGATACGGGCGCGCAGATGCTGGGCGGGATTCTGCTCGGCTCGATTGTGACGGGTTTCTTCGTTGCGATCTCGATGACGTCGGGCGGCGGCGCCTGGGACAA
>DASXGO010000159.1:0-5086 GCA_036489055.1 Candidatus Cybelea sp.
CTGCGCGACCGCATGGAGATCATTACGCTCTCCGGCTACACCGAGCTCGAGAAATTGCAGATCGCCAAGCGCTACCTGCTCAAAAAACAGCGCGAGACCAACGGCCTTCGCGAATCGCAGGCGCAGATCAGCGACACCGCGCTGCGCGCCATCATCAACGATTACACGCGCGAAGCCGGCGTGCGGAACTTGGAGCGGGAGATCGGTTCGGTCTTTCGCAAAATCGCCCGCAAGATCGCGGAGAACGCACGATTCAAGGCTCGCGTCAAAGCGGAGAACTTAACGGAGTACCTCAGCAAACCGCGGTTCTATAACGAAGTTCGCAAGCGCGTCGCGTCGGTCGGCGTTGCGACCGGCATGGCGTACACGCCGGTCGGGGGCGACATTCTCTTTATCGAAACGCAAGGAATGCCCGGAAGCGGTAAGCTCGTGCTGACCGGCCAGCTTGGCGACGTCATGAAGGAGAGCGCGCAGGCCGCCGTGTCGTTCTTGCGCTCACGCTCCGGCGAGCTCGGCTTGCCCGGGGATTACTTTTCGAAGCACGACATCCACATTCACGTTCCGGCCGGGGCGACCCCGAAGGACGGACCGTCGGCGGGCATAGCGCTCGCAACCTCGATCGCATCAATGTTGACGGGCATTAAAGTCGATCCGAACCTCGCGATGACGGGGGAAATCACGCTGACCGGCCAGGTTCTACCGATCGGCGGGCTCAAGGAGAAAGTACTCGGCGCAAAACGCGCGGGTATCAGCAAGATCCTATTCCCGCGGCGCAACGAGATCGATCTGGACGACATTCCGAAGGAAGTGCGCGACAGCATGACCTTCGTTCCTGTCGACGAGCTCTCCGAAGTGCTCCACCACGCGCTCGGCAAACGGATGATCTCGCCCGTACCCCTCGGCGACGGAAAGGTCAGCAACGTCGTCCCGATGCGCCGTAACGGCGTCGTGAAGCGCCGGAGCGCGCGCAAGTCGCCCGCAAAGCGTTAACCCCGCAGCAGTTGCGCTAAATAACCGTGATCCCGCTGCCGGAGCACACCTTTCCGACGACCGCCGCGATCGTATCGTGACGGTGCAGCTCCCCGACCAGTTTTTCGAGGGACTCCGGCGCGATGCTGATCAGCAGACCTCCTGACGTCTGGGCGTCGGAGAGACCGAGACGTACCGCGGCGGGAACGTCCGCAGCGAACTCGGTGAACTCGGAGTGCGTCCGCGCATTGTGACGCGTGCCCCCCGGTACCAGGTCGGCTTCGATCAGTTTGAGCACTCGATCCATGAACGGCACGGATTTCGCCTCGAACGTCAATCGGACGCGCGATGCCCGCGCCATGCCGCCCGCATGGCCGAGCAAGCCGAAGCCCGTGATGTCGGTTGCGGCATGAGCGGATGCTGCCAGCATCGCTGCGGAAGCGGCGTCGTTCAGCGTCGTCATGACGCGGACCGCTTCGGTCAATTCTTCCGGAACGATGGCGCCGCGTTTGAGCGCAGTCGTCAACACTCCGGTGCCGAGCGGTTTGGTCAGCACTAACGCATCGCCGGGTCGTGCGCCGGCGTTGGTGACGATCCGTTTGGGATCGATCGTACCGGTCACGGCCATGCCGTACTTCGGCTCCGCGTCTTTGATCGTGTGTCCGCCGATCACTGCGACACCGGCAGCGCGCGCAACGGTCGCGCCGCCTTCCAGGATGCGCGCGAGAATGTCCAGATCGAGATCTTCGGGAAACGCGACGATGTTGAGCGCCGAAATCGGGCGCCCACCCATCGCGTAGACGTCGGAGAGTGCATTCGTCGCCGCGATGCGGCCGAAATCGAATGGGTCATCGACAATCGGCGTGAAGAAATCGACCGTTGAAACCAGCGCGAGATCGTCGCGCAGCAGATAGACGCCGGCGTCGTCGCCGCCAGCGTAACCGACGAGCACGCGATCGTCGGTTGCCGGCGAGACGCGTTCCATGACACTGCGCAACTCTGCGGCGCCGAGTTTCGCCGCGCAGCCCGCGCAGCTCGACAGCTCGGTAAGGCGGATGCGTGCAACCTCCATCGAAGGGTATTTCGATGTCGAGCCAGCTTTTATTCCTCCCAGGGCCGGTGACCGTCGCGCAACCGGTCCTGCAAGCCGCGGCGCGGCCGCTGATCAATCATCGCGGCGAAGAGTTCGCGCTGCTCCTTGCGCGCATCACGACGGCGCTTGCGCCGATATTCGGCACCCGCCAAGAAGTACAGCTGCTCGGGAGCTCGGGAACCGGCGCCATGGAGGCCGTCGTCACCAATCTCTTCTCGCCGGGAGATCGATTGCTCTCGTGTCCGATCGGTGCCTTCGGGATGCGCTTCGGAGAAATTGCGAGCGCTTACGGATGCATCGTCGAAACGTTGGAGACTCCGGTCGGAGCGGCGTTGGACTCACGCGCGCTTGCAGCGCGGCTGGATGCGGATTCCGGTGGGAGCATCGCCGGCATTCTCTTGACGCACAATGAAACGTCGACCGGCGTCGCCTGCGATATGGCGGCGCTGGCGCCCGTTCTGCGCCGGCACGGCGGGATAACGCTGGTAGATTCGATCAGCGGGCTCGGCGCCTGCGAGTTTCGTATGGATGAGTGGGGTTACGACGCGGTCGTTACGGCATCGCAGAAAGGTCTGGCTGCGCCGCCGGGCGCTGCAATGGTCGCGTTGAGCGAACGAGCGTGGCAGCGCACGGGCTCCGCAGGCGTGCCGCGGTATTACTTCGATATCGCGCGCGCGCGCGATATCGCGCACAAGGGCGAAACGCCGTGGACGCCGCCGATCTCAATTCTCTTCGCACTCGACGTTGCGCTGCAGCGCTATCATGCGAACGGAATCGACGCGGCGATCGCGCGTCACGCACGTTTCGCGCAGATCGTGCGAGCAGAGCTGACCGGGCTCGGATTTACGCTGGTGTCGCGGGAGGGCGCGCACTCGCCAACCGTGATTGCGGCCTATCCGCCGCTGGGCGTCGATCCGAAAGCGCTGCTGCGGCGGCTGCGCGAAAAGCATGGCGTCGTGCTCGCCGGCGGGCAAGGCGAGCTTGCCGGCAAGATCGTCCGCTTCGGAACGATGGGCGCAATCGACGAAAGCGATATCCGGCGCGCGCTGCGCGCAATAGCGTCGGAGCTGCTCGTCACAAGTGGTGTCGCTTAAAGTACGGCAGCACGAACGGACGAGCGAACCAGGGAATCGTCGCCAGTATCGCATCGTCGGCTTGCGCGTCGTACGCGACGTAGTATGGCGCGAGACGCGATTGGTGCAGACCGTCGCGAATATCGGGCGATAGCGGAAAGAAGAGCGCGACGAAGAGTACCAGCCACAAGAGGATTGCGCCTTTGGCGAAGCCGATCGCCGCGCCGCCGAGAGCATTTCCGATGCCGAGCAGCGGCAACTTGGCGATCCGCCCCAGCACGCGCGCCGCGATCAGGATCCCGACGTAGGTGATCAAGCCGATCGCGAACATGCCGACGACGTGCGCCGAACCGGGGCCAAGGTTGAACGTGCGTCCGATCTGAGCGTCGAAGCCTCCGTTGTAAAACCACGGTGTCGTCAACCCTCCCGCTACGGCGACCGCGCCACCGAGCTCCGCGACGAATCCGCGTGCATATCCCTTCAAGGTTGCGATGGTCATAATGATGACGATCACGATGTCGGGCCATGCGACGCTGCCGATCACGCTCGAAGCGCCGCTCCGAAACGTTCGCGCAACGCTTCGAGGACGCGTGCGATCGCGGCGTCGGCTTCCTCGTCGGTAATCGTTGCATCGAAGCGCTGCAGCGTCACGCGCAACGCCAAGCTCTTACGTCCTTCGCCGACTTGAGCCCCGCGATACTCGTCGAAGACGCGCGCGCCGGTACAGAGCGATCCCAGCGTGGAGGCAACGGTCGTCTCGACGTCTCCTGCGGCGGTCGCGACGTCGAGCACGAGCGCGAGATCGCGATACGTCGATGGATAGCGCGAGGGCGGCCGATAATGCGGCGTCGCATAGGGTGGAATCGCGTCGACTGCGATGACGCAGAGATAGCAGTTGCCGTCGAGCTCAAACGTCTTGCTCAAGCGCGGATCGACGCAGCCGACGAATCCGATGCCGGCGCCGTCGACCGAAACTGCTGCGGTTTTGCCGGGGTGGAAATCGGTTCGCGCGCCCGGCGCGATGTCGGCGTCTCTACCGGTGACCTCACGCACGAAGGCTTCGCAGTCGCCTTTGAGGTGTAAGAAACTCGAGTCGCGCCAGGCCGGCTCACCGGTGCGTTGTGCGGAAAAGCCAAACGCGAGCGCCGTTCGTTCGACGATCTTTCCATTCGCGCGCGCGAAGATTTGCCCGAGTTCGAAGATGCGCGCTGGGACGGCGACGCCGGCCAAGTACTCCAGTAAACCCGGCACCAGGCTATCGCGCAGAAAGCGCTGTTCCTCTGAGAGAGGATTACGCACTTCGACGGCGGCGTCATGAGAGCTCGGCCCGAGGGAGTGGGTGATGACTTCGCGGTAACCGAGCGCCGCCAGTGCGCGCGCGATCCGGCTCTCGAGCGCGAACTTTTCGCTCGAAATATCGTGCGCCGGCACGGAGGGAACGACTGCTGCAATCCGCTCGTATCCTTCGATGCGGGCGACTTCTTCCACCAAGTCGGTCGCTAGCGTCAGATCCCGTCGCCACGGTGGTGGAACGACCGCGAGCGCGTCGCTCTGCGCGGAGACGCCGCATCCCAGCGCGGTCAGATGCGCTGCGATCCGGTTTGCCGGCAGGTCGAGGCCGAGCAATCGTTCGACGTCGCGAACCTGCAGCGCGATCGGCGCCGCCGCCTGCAACGGGGTTCCGAACTCGTGCGGACGGTAGGCCGTCGCGCCAAACTGGTGCAAGAGTTGTGCCGCGCGCGCAGCTCCCATATCGGTGAGTGCGGGTGCGAGCGATTTTTCGTGACGTGCCGACGCTTCGGTCCGCAGGCCGAGTTCGGCGCTCATTCGCCGAATGCGCGCGCCGGTGAAGTTTGCCGATTCCAGCACGATCGACGACGTCTGCGGCGTGACCTCGCTCGACGCGCCGCCCATCAGGCCGGCGAGTCCGAGCGCGCGCTCGCGATCGGCG
>DASXGO010000192.1:0-5797 GCA_036489055.1 Candidatus Cybelea sp.
AGTCTCGATTCCGGTTGACGCCGGCGATTTTCGCCTGATGAGCCGCCGCGTCGTAGAGGCACTGCGCAGATCTCCCGAGCGAAATCGGTTTTTACGCGGCATGGTCAGCTGGGTCGGTTTCAACCAAACGGCGGTTGAGTACGACCGCGACATCCGCCACTCCGGAAAGACGAAGTACCCGTTGAGTAAGATGGTCCGCTTCGCAATGGACGGCATCACGTCGTTTTCCGATATTCCGTTACGCTTCGCATCGTATTTCGGCTTCGCGGTGAGCGCGATCGCGTTTCTCTACGCGCTCTACGTCATCGTCTCAAAGGTTTTCAACGTCAGGCCGCTCGCGTACACGCCAGGATGGGCCTCGACGATCGTTGCGGTGCTCTTCCTCGGCGGCGTGCAGCTCATGAGTCTCGGCATCCTCGGCGAATATCTCGGCCGAGTCTACGACGAAGTCAAAGGGCGGCCGCTCTACCTCATCAGCGAGGTCGAGCGCTCTTGAACGTGTATTGACGTACCGTCCAGTCGTCGATCGCTTCGCCGTTTCCATTCCGCTCGATCCACCCTCGGCCGCGCTTTTCGTCGCAGTCTTCATCGGCGCCGCGTGGGTAACGAGCCGCCGCCCGGTCTATGGCCTTTGCGCGCTCGTGCTCGCCACGCCAGTCGCATTCGCCCATGAAATTCTCGGTACGACGATTACCATCGAGAAGGCGGTGCTGCTCGGCGTGCTGCTCGGCTTGACGACGTACCGCGGGAATACGGCATTGCTGCGTCGCCGGCCGGCGCTGCCGCTCTTAACCGTGCTCTGCGCGTTCGTCGTCGTCACCGCGCTGACGGCGATCGACGCCGTCTATCGCGGCGTGGTCGTACGCGAAGCGCTCAAAGCCGCTCAGTACGCCGCCACGTTCCTGGCGGCGTTTCTTTGCTACGCCCGCGACCGTGAAGACGGGGCGCTCATCGGCACGATCTCCATTACCGCCATCGCCGTCGCGATCTCGGCGCTGGCGCAGGAGTTGCTCGGCTCGCCCTCCGGTCTCTACATCGGCGGCGCGATCGTTCCGCGGATCGCGGGACTGCTCGAGGGTCCGAATCAACTTGCTGCGTACTGCGAAATCGCGGTCGCGACGCTTGGCGCGTGGGCGCTCGTCCGGCGTTCGCGGCTGCTCGACGTCGCGTTGGTGTTAACGGTCTGCGCAGGCGTCCTGACTTTCTCGCGGGCCGGCTGGATCGCACTCGCCGCCGTCGGCGTGATACTCATCGCGGTGGGCGGCCGCGCAGCGTGGCCGGCGTTGCGGCCGGCAGCGGGCGGCCTTGTAATTGGAATCGCGGGCGCACTTTGGTGGGCGGTCTACGCGCATACGCCCGGCGTGTTGCGCGCGTCGCTGGAGCCGAGTCTCTACGCAGGCGGAGTCGGAAATCGCAGCGAGCTGTGGCATGCCGCATGGCGCATGTGGCGGGCGCACCCGATTCTGGGCGTAGGCGCCGGCAACTTTGAATTGCTTCTCGCCTCGTACGGCATCAGCGGCGTGCGCACGCATGCGAACAGCTGGTATCTGCAATCCCTTGCCGAGGGCGGCTTCCTGTTGTTCGCAGTGACCATTGCGCTGCTGGTGACGATCCTTACAAGCTTCGGCCGGCGGATGGGGAGTGCGTCGCCGTGGGTGCTTGCAGCGCTCGCCGCGACCGTCGCGCTCGCGCTGCATCAAGTCGTCGATTATCTCGTGTTCTATCCGAAGGTCGGCAGCGCATGGTGGCTGCTCATCGGCATCGCGGCCGCCGCGGCGTGCAGCGCATGATAGCGCCTCAACCGCTACTCGTCGTTACCGATTGGGGTACGGCGGCCGTGTTGCCGTGCGCAATTCTGATCGGCGCCATTGCCGCTGCGGCGTTGGCGTACCTGTACGCACTGCGTCGCCCGATGCCGTTGCTCGGCGTCGTTCTTTTGAGCGCCGCCGGCATGGCGGCCGCGGCGTGCGCGCCGTTTCTTTTCTCCAGCGACGTCTATGCCTACGCCGCCTATGGCGAGATGGCGCGGCTCGGAATGAATCCGTACGCCCATCCGCCCGCCGGAATTGCCGATCCGATCGTTCGCGCCGCGCAGGCGCAATGGATCACCGCGTTTCCACTCTGCGTCTACGGCCCCGCGTTCGTCGGCTTTGCGCGTACCGTCATGACGGTGTTGGCACCGCTCGGCTTTCGCGCGCAACTCGACGCGTTTCGCGCGACCGCCTGCGTTTCGCTTCTGCTCTGCATCGTACTCGCCCGTCGCTGCTACCGCGGCGACCGCGCGAGCCGTTTGCAAGCCGCGGCCGCGATCGGACTCAATCCCGTCGCGATTTGGTCGGCTGCCGAAGGCCACAACGACGCGCTCGCACTCGCCGTCGTGCTCGCCGGTTTCGCAATCGCACGACGCTCACCGCCGGTCGGCGCGGCAATCGTGGCACTCTCCGCTCTGGTCAAGGCCCCGGGCGGCGCGGCCGCGATCGCGTACGCGCTGCGTGAGCGGCGCGCACGCATAGGCGCGGTGGTTGGTTTGGCCGTCGCGGCAGCAGGCTCCATCCCGCTGCTCAAAGCGGTCGCCGGCGACCTTGTCCCGCGCGGGCATTATGCGCCCGCCGTCTCGCTGCAAGCCGTTTTCGCGCCGCTTGGCGCGCCCGTTGCGATCGCCGCGGCCTTGACGATTGTGACGGCGCTTGCGATTTGCGGGTTGCGCCTCCTGCGGGCTCGCAATGACGAGGGATGGATCTGGCTTGGGATCGCGGGGTGGAGTATTGTGCCGAATCCCTACCCCTGGTATTCGCTGTGGCTGGTCGCGCTGGCTGCGCTTTCGCTGCGGTCGCGTGCCGCGAGGGTAGCGATCGCACTCTCGCTTACTTCGGTGCTTCGCTACGTGCCGGACGCAGTCGGAACGCTCGCGACGCCGATTTCGGTAACGCTCGCGATCGTCGCTTCGCTTCCGTTAGCCGCCCTGATACCGCAACGCGTGGTTCGCGAGTATAATGAGCGACTCATATGACTGCTGAGACCGTCCTGTCGCCACGGGCCGCGCGCGGCGCCGACGATCTTCTCGATGCAATCGAGTCGAGCCGCGTTTGGCAAGGCGTACTCGAGCGGATGCGCGCGTTGCGACGCCTTCCCGAAGTTAAGCCGGGTGGCTACGCACTGCACGAGACCATTGCAGTCGCACGTTCGCTGCTCTACGCGTCGCTGCAGCGCTCGCTCGGCGGCACGTTGTTCGTCGCGCTCGCCACACCCGACGCCGCCGAACGCGCCTTCGCCGACCTCCTCTATTATCGCAGCGACCACAGCGAGCGGATTGCGCTGCTGCGCTCGCGCGACGAGGCCGTCGGTGCGATCGAGAGTCCGTCGGAACGCAGCGCCCGGATCACGCTCCTGTCGGATCTCACCGACGCGGCGCCGCGCATCGTCTTGGCACCGCTCGCCGCGCTGCGCCAGCGATTTATGCCGCGCGCCGAATTCGCGCGCCTGCGTTTCGCGCTGCACGCCGGCGACGAGATCGGTTTCGAAACGCTGCAGCGGCGCCTCTTCGAGCTCGGATACGATCGCAGCGACGTCGTTAGCGCGGTTGGCGAGTACGCGGTCCGGGGCGGCATCATCGATCTCTTCGCCGCTGCCGGCGACGCGCCGGTGCGAATCGAGTTCTTCGGAGACACGATTGAATCGATGCGCAGCTTCGGCATCGAATCGCAGCGCAGCAGCGCCGCGATCGATATCGTCCACGTCGCGCCGTGGACGGACCGACTCGACGGCGGCACGAGCGTCTTCGATTACCTCCCGGCGGATGCAATCGTGGTCCTGGAAGAGCCTGCGAGCATCGCGGCCGTCGCGAAGGCACTCGACGACGAACGTGCGAGGGAGCGGCACACGCTTCTCGCGGACACCGCGGCCGACGAAACGTTGCGCGGCGAACTGGCAGCCGAACCGATCCCGCCCTCAGAGCTGGGCGGTCTGATCGCGCGGCATGCGACGCTGGTTTTGCCTGGAGCGATCGAAGCGGGTGGGACACCGGACTGGGTTCCGCCCGTGCTCGAGTCCTTCGTCCTCGAGTCGCGCCCGGTCGAGCACTTCAACCGGCAAATAACGCTCTTCTCGGAGGCGATGCGCGAATGGAGCGCCGCCGGCGAAACGGTCTACATCGTCAGCGCCGCAGTTTCGCGGACCGTCGATCTGCTTCGGGCCGCGGGCATCGAACTCGGCCAGCGCGTCTTCGTCGATCAAGGCTCGATCGAAGCCGGCTTTAGAATTCCGGGACTGCGTCTTCGCGTGCTCGGCGATCGCGAAATTTTCGGTGCGCCGCCTAAACGGGTCAAGATGCGCGCCGTCAAAGAGGGCGTGCCGGTCACACTGGCCGATCTGCGCGTCGGCGACTACGTCGTACACGCGGTGCACGGCATCGGTCAGTACCTGGGCCTGCGTGCCGAAACGATCTTTGGAGCAACGCAGGATTATCTCGATCTGCACTACGCGGGCAGCGACCGGATGCTGGTCCCGGTCACGCAGATGCATCAGATCGCAAAGTACGCCGCCGCCGAAGGCGCGACGCCGCGGCTCTCCAAGATGGGCGGCGCCGATTGGGCTCGTACCAAGTCGCGCGTCTCCGAAGCACTCGGAAAGATCGCCGACGAGCTCGTTGCGCTCTACGCCGAGCGCGAGACGTCCCGCGGTTTTCCGTTCGGAGCGGACACGACGTGGCAAGCCGAGATGGAGGAGGCGTTTCCGTACGAGCCGACGGCAGATCAGCAAAAAGCGATCGACGCGACCAAGTCGGACATGGAGTCGGGCCGCCCCATGGATCGCCTCGTTTGCGGAGACGTCGGCTACGGAAAGACCGAAGTCGCGATGCGTGCCGCATTCAAGGCAATCGCCGACAAGAAACAGGTTGCGGTCCTGGTACCGACGACGCTGCTCGCCGATCAGCATTATCGAACGTTCAGCGCGCGTTTCGGCGCCTTTCCGGTGCGTGTCGAGATGCTCTCGCGGTTTACGCCCAAAGCCGACCAACGGCTTATCCTGCGCGATCTCGCCGAAGGCAAGGTGGACGTCGTCATCGGAACGCACCGGTTGCTGCAGAAAGACGTCGCCTTCGCCGACTTGGGCTTGATCGTCATCGACGAAGAGCAGCGCTTCGGCGTCATGCACAAAGAACGGCTCAAGGAGTACCGCGCCAGCGTCGATGTGTTGACGCTCTCGGCAACGCCGATCCCTCGGACACTGCACATGTCGCTCATGGGCGTTCGGGATCTTTCGCTGATTCAAACGGCACCGAAGAATCGAATGTCGATCAAAACGGTCGTCGTACCCGCGAGCGACGCGATCGCGCAGCGCGCCATTGACGCGGAACTCGATCGAGGCGGTCAGGTCTACTATCTTCACAACCGAATCGAGTCGATCTATGCGGTCCGTAACGCGCTCGAGCAGCTCGTTCCTCGTGCCCGCATCGGCGTGGGCCACGGCCAGATGCGCGATGCGGAGCTCGAGCCGATCATGCAGCGCTTCATCGACGGGGAACTGGACGTACTGATCGCCACCACGATCATCGAGAACGGCATCGATATTCCAAACGTCAATACGATGGTCGTCAACGACGCCGACCGCTTCGGGCTCGCCCAGCTCTATCAGCTGCGTGGACGCGTCGGCCGTTCGAATCATCAGGCGTACTGCTATCTTCTCTATCAAGGACACAAGGCGCTGACGGAAGAGGCCAAGGCGCGGCTGGAAGCGATTCGAGAGTTCGCGCACCTCGGTTCGGGCCTGCAGATCGCGATGCGCGATCTCGAGATAC
>DASXGO010000204.1:0-4597 GCA_036489055.1 Candidatus Cybelea sp.
GCCGAGGAAGCCGCGCTGATACTGCGGCGGCTCGCGGTAATCGCCGCCCCATTCGTACGCGTGCGACGTGCCGAGCTCGCCCTGCATTTCCCAGATCAAGTCGGAGAGATCAGTGCGGGTGCGCACGCGCGGCAGAAGGACCTGGTAGCGGTCGTAGACGCGATCCCAGTCGATGTCGCTCATGTCTTCGACCCAAAAGTGCTCGGCTTGCAAGCGCCACGCTTCGCGATACATCTGCGCCCACTCGTCGCGCGGAACGATTTCCACGCTCGCGCGATCGAGGTCGATCCAGCCGCTCTTGCGTCCCGGCTCGCTGGAAGGTTTCTGCTCGTCGCCCTCTTCCGGAAGCTCGTTGAGCGCGTCGATCGCGCGCAAACGATCCTTCGAGCGATAGATCAGCGTGCGCCCGTCGCGACCGAGCTCGATCTCGTCGCATTCCGTTGCGATGGTCGCGACGCGCTGCTGATCCAAGTCGTAGGCCGAGAGCGTACCGCGATCGTCGTCGTCGAGCTCCTCCCGGCGCGTCGGTTTGATTCCCTTCACGGGAAACCGGGTGAAGAGCACGCGCTCGTGAACGGCGACGATTTGACCGTACTCGCCTTCGTCGATCGGAAAACCCAACACGCGCCCCGTGATTCCGTCGAAGTCGACTTCCACGTCGGCCGGCTTGTGAGGTTTGTTGTTCGTGCGCTCGTGCTCGTGATGGTTATGGTGGATCGGCTTCGGCTTCGGAACGAACGGCGACGGGACGTCCGCGCGCAGCGTGACGACGAAGGGACGGCTCGCCTGCGGGAAGCTCAGATCGAACTGCAGCGCATCGTAAACGGGGTTGAAGTCTCGAGTCGAAATGAAATACAGATACTTTCCGTCCGGATCCCATGCCGGCGACTTATCCATACGGACCGGCGTGGTGACGTCGTGCACCTTGCCCGAGCGCACTTTGACGATGCGAATGATCGAGGTGCCGTGGGCGGGCCACCAAACGTACGCCAAGTATCGCCCGTCCGGCGAGAAAGCGAGATCTTCGATGCGATGCGACGGGCAGGTATCGACGATTCGAACCTCTCCCCCATCGACGTCAACGATGCAGAGGTCGTGACGATGGTTTGCGAACGCGACGACGTCGTTCGTCGGCGAGCAAACCATGTCGGTCACGCGTCCGATATCACCGTTCGTTACGAGCCGCGCCTCTTGTGAGGCATCCGCGGGGCGCATCGCGATTTGCTCGTACCCGTTGAGGTCGGTGACGGAGACCAGATGTTTGCCGTCATGCATCCACTGCGTCAGACGCGTTCGTGCTCGGCCGCCGCTCCCGTGGCGTACGGCGGCGCCTTCAAAGAGGGGCATCGTGAACTCCTGACCGCGCGAATCGAACGCGATCTCGGTTCCGTCCGGGTGCGGCACGAAATGCTCGAGCGACTCGGACGCCTTTTCGAAGCGCCGTGCCGTCTGCGCCATAGGCGAATGCGTTGTAATCGCGATGCGGCGCGTCCCGCCGGTTTCGACGTCCAAAGAGCCGATTTCGGCACCGGCCGTGTACACGATGCGTTTGCCGTCGGTTGACGGGAAGCGCACGTAGTACTCACTTTCGTTCGTATGCCGAAGGATGCCGGTTCCGTCGAGCGCGCACGAATAGATATTTCCGATGCCCTCGTGATCGGCCAAAAAGTAAATGCGATCGTCGATCCACATCGGCCAGCACGGATTGCCGTTGGGAAGCGGAAGCTTTGCGAAGACGCCGGTGCCGTCGCGATCGATCCAAATCTCTCCGGACGTTCCGCCGCGGTAGCGCTTCCAACGCGCGGGATCGGTCGCGTTACGGCCGATTGCCAGCCGCCCGGCGGGACCGAACGCAAGCGCCCGTGCATGCCCGAGATTGAGCTCGCGCGGCGTTCCGCCGCCGCGCGCAATGGCGAACGGGCGAGTTTCACCCTCGTACCACGTGGTTGGATTCGCAACGAAATAAATCTCGCTGCCGTCGTCGCTCCACCCGGTTGGCCAGGCGAGCGACGCGCCGAGAAAGGTGAGCCGTTTCGGCTCGCCGCCGCGCGCCGGCATCACGTAGAGTTCGGGATTCCCTTCGTCGGTCGAAATAAATGCGACCGATTCTCCGTCGGGGGAGAGCCGCGGATACGCGCAGGTTCCGAAGCTGACCGTGAGGCGTGTCGCGTCGCCGCCGTCGGCCGCCGCACTCCAGAGATCGTCTTCGCAGACATAGAGAATGCGGCCGCCGGCTACCGACGGATAGCGGTAGTATCCAAAATCCATGACCGGCGTGACTTGGCGAACCGTCCCGGGCGCTCCCTCATGTTTCTCACACCCTTATTGGCGTGGTATGCCTCCCCCGGTCGAATGTAGCAGGCGGCCGAGCGCCCTGCTGATCTCGGCCGCGTTCTCCACTTGTATGAAGAACAGCACGAGCGTGGGCGTTCGGGAACGGCGTTCGTACGGTAAAATAGGCCCGTCCCAGGCGAACTGGGTCTGCTCTTCGCCGGCGAGGCTGCGGAATAGCAGCTCTGCACCGAGCGCGTTTGCCCATCCAAACTCCGGGCGCGTGAAACGCCAGTATCCCCCGGGATAGAAGCTTTCGTGAATCAACCCGCTTTCGTCGTCGGTCTCGGCCAGCGTCGTAATCGCCGTCGCGACCTCGAGCGAGGAGGTCGCCGTGAGGGCGCGGCCGATGATGCCCAGCGGCCAAACGAAACCGTACGGCGTGTGCGGGCTGCCTAATCCCTCCGCATACTGCCCGGAAAAAAAGAACGGGTTGTCCATGCTGAGCGCAAACGAGCGTGTCGCAAGGTAGACTTGGTCGAACGCCGAGCACCAATCGATGTATGGAAGCGTCGTGAGATTCGGAATGTTCGCGTCGTCCATGAGGTTGTATCGACCGAACCCGTCCGTTTCGAACGCATACATCCACACCCGCCGCGCCGCGTTATAGAAACGACCGTAACGCTGGATCCCGTCTTGCACGTGCGCGCCTAAGCTCTGCGCGCGGTCGGCGAGGTGATGGTCGCCGTATCCGTCGATCGCCAACTGGACGACGTTGCGAAGCGCCACGACCGCAAACGCATTCTGCGGAATGTTGAAGCGGTACTGGACCGCGTCGTCGGAGGGACGAAACGCGCCCCAAATCATTCCCGTTCCGGCGTTGTAAGCGTCGTTGGTATAGACGCGCTGCGCGAAGCTGTAATGACTGCAGCTGCGATGGCGCGCTTCGCACTCATAGGTGGCGACGACGGTCATCAACGCGCGGTGCAGATCGCTCGTGAAAATCGTGCGGTCGTGGGTCTCTCGCCAGTAGACCGAAGCAAGAACTACCGGCCAGGCCAGGGAGTCGACCTCCCATTTGCGTTCCCAAATCCGGTAATCGGACGTCAGCGCGTTGGCATATGGATCGGCCAAGATGTTTCGAGCGTTGCGCTCGATCACGCCGGCAAACCGCCCGCGCAGAACCGGAAACGACGTTTGAAATCGGATATAGGGAATCGTCTGCGCCGACGAATCGCGCAGCCACATCGCCGGAATGTCGCCCGACTGTACGTATGTGGTCGCGTCGTCTTCTAGAAAAAAATCGTGGAAGAGCGTGTGAAAGAGCGTCGCGGTTTGAATATCGCGGACGCGTTTACCGGTGAGCGGGACGACCAGCGTCTCGGCCGACGCGGGCACCGGGAACGATATGGCAAGCATGGCGACGAGCGCGACGCTTGCGCAACGCGCAAACCGCACTATGGAATTCGGGCCTTTGACGCGCGGAAGGTCCGCTCTTGCCGCGAGCCGCAAACTAGACCAAATCCATGGACGTACTGCGCGAGTTCGAGCAGCGCAACCCCCGAGCGCTGGCGCGTGCGATCTCGTACGCGGAGGCCGGACGCGGCGGCGATCTCGTTCGCGCGCTCTATCCCAAAGCCGGAGCGGCAACGACGGTTGGATTAACCGGCCCGCCCGGCGTGGGGAAATCGACGCTGGCCTCGGCGCTCGTGCGCGACGCGCGCGCGCGCGGCAAGCGCGTCGGCGTCGTTTCGGTCGATCCGAGTTCGCCATTTTCGCACGGCGCACTGTTGGGCGACCGCATTCGCCTCGCAGAGCACTTCACCGACGAAGCCGTCTTCATTCGGTCGATGGCAAGCCGTGGCCATCTCGGCGGACTCGCAGGCGCCACCGCCGACGCCGTGCTGCTGATGGACGCGTTCGGTTTCGATCTCGTATTGATCGAAACCGTCGGCGTCGGTCAGAGCGAGATCGCTATCGCCGAGCTCGCGCAAACGACGATCGTCGCGCTGCAGCCGGGGAGCGGCGACTCGATTCAGGTGCTCAAGGCGGGCATCATGGAGATCGCGGACATCTTCGTGGTCAACAAGGCCGATCACCCGATGGCCGATCAGCTTCGTCGCGAGATTCGCTCGATGATGGAGATGCAGCACTGGTCAGGTTGGGTACCCGAACTCGTCGCGACGCAAGCGCTGGAAGGAAAGGGCGTCGATGAGCTCGTCGCCGCGATCGAACGGCACGCCGTGTATCTGAACGAGACCGGCGAAATCGAGCGCCGCCGCCGCGATGCGTTCACGCACCAAGTCCGTCAGCTTGCGCTCGGACG
>DASXGO010000250.1:0-3300 GCA_036489055.1 Candidatus Cybelea sp.
GGCGCAGCAGCGCCCGCTCTTTACGCTCTTTCCCGTCAAGGGGATCAAACCGGCCCGCCGCGAGGACCTCGACAATAACGGGCACGGAACGCTGCAAGCCTACGACTTCGAGCAGCAGCGCCTCGCCACGATCGCCAACGAAGTCGACGAGATTCGGCTCGGAGTCGACGGCCGGACGCTGATTTACCGCTCCGGCGAGCGGCTGCGCGCCATCGACGCGCTCAACGACCTCCCCGAGGAAGGAGAGGAGCAGAAGCCGCCGACCGAACCGGGGCGGCGCAGCGGCTGGATCGAAATCGACCGGGCCGACGTCGAGATCGTTCCGCGAGACGAATGGGCGCAAATGTACCGCGAAGCATGGCGCTTACAGACCGAGCAGTTCTGGGTCGAAGACATGAGCGACATCGATTGGGACCGCGTCTACGACCGCTATGCCGTGCTGCTGCCGGGCGTTCGCACTCGCGGCGAGCTCTCCGATCTAATCTGGGAAATGCAAGGCGAGCTGGGTACGTCGCATGCGTACGAGTGGGGCGGCGATTATCGCGAGCCGCCACAGTACCAGCGGGGCTTTCTCGGCGCGGACTTGCGCTGGGACGACGAGCGCAACGGCTATCGCATCGAGCGCATCTACCGCGGAGACTCTTGGAATCGCGATGTCGATTCTCCGTTGGCGGAACCGGGCCTCAACGTTCACGAGGGCGATTGCATCGTCGCGATCGGCGGAAAGCGCCTATCGCGCGAAATCACCCCCGATCAGTTACTCGTGAACGCGTCCGGCAAAAACGTATCGGTAACGTTGCGGGGGAAAAAGGGCGACGACCGCACCGTGCTCGTCAAGGCCCTCGCGAACGAAGCCGCGCTGCGCTACCGCGCCTGGGTAGAAGAGAACCGTCGCGTCGTGCACGAACGCACCGGCGAGCGCGTCGGCTACCTGCACATACCGGACATGGGGCCATGGGGCTTCTCCGAATTCCACCGCGGTTATCTCAGCGAGTTCGATCGCAAGGGCTTGATCGTGGACGTTCGTTACAATCGCGGCGGCCACGTCTCGCCGCTGCTGCTCGAGAAGCTCGCGCGCAAACGCATCGGTTACGACGCACCACGCTACGGCGCACCGGTTCCCTATCCGCCCGAGTCGGTCGGCGGTCCGATCGTCGCGCTTACCAATCAGTTCGCCGGCTCGGACGGCGACATTTTTAGCCATTCGTTCAAGCTGTATAAACTCGGTCCGCTCGTCGGAAAACGCACGTGGGGCGGCGTCATCGGTATCGAGCCGTATCACCACCTCGTCGACGGAACGCTGACGACGCAACCGGAATTCTCCTTCTGGTTCCTGGACGTCGGGTGGGGCGTGGAAAACTATGGCACCGATCCGGATTACGACGTCGACATCGCGCCGCACGATTATCGTGACGGAAAAGATCCGCAGCTCGAGCTGGCATTGCAGCTGATGGATGGCGCGCTCCAAGGTTACACCGAACTGCGCCCCGATCTCTCGACGCGTCCGTCTCTAACGCTGCCTACGCTGGCGTGAGGAGCCTCCGGCTCCTCTGCGCGCTGGCGGCCTTTGCCGTACCGGCGGGGATTTATATTGCCTGCGCGCCGATCGAACCGGCGTCGTGGGACACCGCCGAGCTGCAGGGCGTTCCGTACATTCTCGGCATCACGCACCCCACCGGATTCCCGTTCTACGTACTCGCCGGTTACGTTTGGTCGCACGCCCTAGCGATCGGATCGGTGGCGTGGCGCATGAACGCGATGAGCGCCGTTGCCATGGCGATCGCGTGCGCCGCGGCATACGGCGTCGCACTTGAATTCGGCGCGAGTGCACCGGTCGCGCTGCTCGCAACGCTTTGGTTTGCGTTCACGCAGAACGTCTGGTCGCATGCGATACGCGCCGAGGCGCAAGACCTTGCCGTGTCGTGCTGCAGCGTCGCGATCTATGCGTTCGTGCGATGGATGCACGGAAGCGCAGACCGATGGTTTCTCGCGGCGTTTGCTCTCTGCGGACTCGGCATGGCGGCACACCCCAATGCGCTCTGGATTCTGCCGGCGTTGGTGCTTGGAGCGGCGATCGTGCGGCGCCGCCGGCGATTCGGTTTGGCGGCCGGCGCGGCCGCGCTCGTTCTCACCGGGCTGGCGCTCTACGCGTATCTGCCGCTCCGGTCGTCGTACATCGTCCGGCACCAGCTCGATCCCACCGCAGCGTTGAGCGGCGTCAACGGGGGAATCTTTTGGAACTATAACAATCCGTCGACGCCGGGCGGTCTCGCGCTCGAACTGACGGGGAGCGAGTCGCAGACACCCGCATATTTTCTCGCGTCGTTCAACCCCGTGCACGTTGCGTCGGCGGCCCGAACGTTCGTCGAGACGATCGCGGCAGAGTACGGCATACCGGCAGCAGTGCTGCTCTTCGCCGGCCTCATCGCGGTATTCCGTCGCGACTGGCGCGCTGCGCTCGTTCTCTGCGTCGCCTGTACGGCCGCGCTCGCCTTTTCGGTCGTTTACCCTAACGAGAGCGACGTCGGACGATATCGCATGCTCGTGTCGTGGCTCGCGGTCCCGCTCTTCGGCGCACTGACGCCGCGCGTTCGAAGCTGCGCCGGAATTGCATTGCACGCCGCGCTTTCGCTGTTTCTGCTCGCCGGCGCGGTGACCGCATTCCGAGGGCAACAGTATTTCGCGCACCGCGCCGCCGCCGGCGGACGATGGGTGATTCTTGCCGTTGCGCCCCAAGTGCCGCCGGGCAGCACGATCGTCACCGGATGGCTCGATGCGACGTCGCTGGCATACGGCGCGTACGTCGACGGATCGCTCGCCGGGCGAACGATCGTATCCGACGACCGTCTCGAGGTTCCGCGCTACCGCGTCTGGGCACGCGGGCGGCCCGTCTTCGTGCTCGTCAATCCGCACGACGTGAACTCACTCGCGGGCGCCGTCGACTATGCAACACTCGACCCGTACCACGAGCTCTACAAAGTTATGCCCTGACGCCAACGCCTCGTGTCATCCTGAGCCGGGCGCGCAGCGCCCGTGTCGCAGGGCTTGACTTCTTGGTTCTCTCTCCGGTATACCGGGTAAAATAACTACCAGTCCAAGACTCTATATTTAGCCATCCAATAATCGCCAAGCAATCATCCAGACCAGTCCACTTTGATATCGGAGGACGGCAGCGTGAATGGAAACGGGCGTACCGGAAGCCTCGAGCGACGTTGGAAGAACGACCCTCGCTGGAGCGGCATCGAGCGCCGCTACAGTGCCGAAGCGGTCTATCGCCTGCGCGGCAGCTTCGTACCCGAG
>DASXGO010000279.1:0-2251 GCA_036489055.1 Candidatus Cybelea sp.
CAACGAAATTTGAAGCGCGTTATTCTGACGGCGGACGACTTTGGGATTGCGCCGGAGGTCAATGAAGCCGTCGAGCGCGCGCACCGCGACGGCGTTTTGCGCGCCGCCAGCCTGATGGTCGGCGCGCCGGCGAGCGCCGACGCGATCGCTCGCGCCCGTGCGCTACCTTCGCTTGCCGTCGGTCTGCACGTCGTGCTCGTTCACGGGCGCCCCGTTCTTCCCGCGGAACGCGTGCCGGATCTCGTCGACAAAAATGGTAATTTTGACACCGACTTAGTGCGAGCCGGCATCCGCTTCTTCTTTCGCTCGGGCATCCGCGCGCAGCTCGCGGCCGAGATTCGGGCGCAGTTCGAGCGCTTCGCGCAGACGGGGCTCGCGCTCGATCACGCCGACGCGCAGTCTCACATGCACGTTCACCCAACGGTTTTCGGCTTAATCGTTCGCATCGGGCGCGAGTACGGTCTGCGCGCGGTCCGCATCCCGCGCGAGCCCGGCGGCCGAACGAAGAGCATTGCACCGTGGCTGGCGTTGATGCGCGCGCAGGCCGCACGCGCGGGGCTGCTCTGCAACGATTTTGCCTTCGGCGTAACCGAGGCCGGCGGACTGACCGAAGAGCGCGTACTGGAGATCCTCCACGAGCTCCCCGACGGTACTACCGAGATCTTCTTCCATCCGGCAACCGCGCCGTTCGCGGGCGCCGATTTGGGAACGGACAACTTTGCGTGGTCGGCAGAGCTGGCGGCGCTGCAGAGCGCGGCGGTTCGTTCGACGATCGCGCAGTGCGGCATCGAGAGCGTCACCTACGGCGAGCTTTAGCGTCCTGTCTCTCTTCTTTTTCTTCGTCACGGCGATCGCGGCGCTCTATCTCGCGACTTCGTGCTACTGGCTGATCGAGAATCTCGCCTCGTTCTGCGATCAGGATTACGCGGGTGCGTACGAGGTCGCCTTCTGTCTGCACTCGCGCGATGACCCGGCGTTGGCTGTGGTGGAGCGCATCGTTGCAAAATGTCCTGGATCGCACGCACAGATCGTGCTCGGCGAGAAGGCCGAGCTGATGAATCCGAAAATTGCAAATCTTGCCAAGCCCGGCGTTGCGGCGCGAGGCGACGTCGTCGTGATCGCCGATAGCGACATCCGAGTCGGGCGTGACTATCTGCGCGGTGCCGTGACCGGCCTCTATTCGGGGAACCCGCGCGACAATCTCGTCTCTCGTCTCGGCGCGCTCGGCATCAACGACGGATTGGCGCCCTCGGTGCTCGCCGCGCTCGGCCACACCTTCGCCGACGATCACAAGCTCGTCGAGCTCTCGCGCTACGTCGTGACGACGACGATTCCGGAGACGAACCTGCGGGCGCTCCTTTCACACGAGCTGCGCTGGGCGCGCAACGACCTCGAGCTCGCCGGCGTGGGTCATTTCTTTTCGTTTCTCTCGTACGGACTGCCGCCGGCGCTGATCTACTTGGCGGTCTCGCGAAATCTGACGGTCGGCGTTCCGCTACTCGCAGTCATCATCGTGCTGCGCGTAGCCCAGCACTATCTTGCCCGGCGCGCGCTCAACGTAACGCGCTCAGACGACGTCTGGCTGATCCCGCTGCGCGATTTCCTGAGCCTCGCCGTCTGGGCGACGAGCCTCTTCGGCCGCCGCCGGAGCTTCCGATGAAGCGCCGCGCCCTATGACGTTACGAGCGCAGCGAGCCGGCCAGCATTGCAGCGGCATGCGCAACGGCCTCGTCGCTACCCGCACTAAATCCAACCAAAAGGCCCTTACAATCGGTGCGTTCGATGCAGAGCAGCGAGATCGGTAACACGCGATTTCCAGGCGGCATCGTATTCGCCGCGCGAACGTCGTCGAAGTCGGGCGGCCCGCCGATCGCCACGTGCAACCCGGTTTGGGCCGGCCCGACGCTGAAGCCCGGCGGTAGTCTCTTCGCAAACGTATCTACCACGATGCGACGGCGGCGTTCGTAGATCGCGGTCATGTGCCTGACGTGCCGGCTGAAGTAGCCTCCAGCGATGAAATCCGCGATCGTCTTTTGTAGGTGCGGCGATGCACCAAGGCTCGTGACGGCTCGCGCAAATCGAAGCGTTGGCGCAAGGTGTGGCGGCGCGACGATGTAGGCCGCGCGTAGTCCGGGAGCCAGTGTCTTACTGAGGGTTCCAACGTAGATCACGCGTTCTTCGCGGTCGAGACTCTGCAGCGCCGGAAGGGGATGCGCATCGAACTCGCTGTCGTAGTCGTCTTCAACGATAT
>DASXGO010000288.1:0-1527 GCA_036489055.1 Candidatus Cybelea sp.
CCTGGGCTTGCTTGTAGAGATACGTCCCCGGATACGGTGCAGCGAGCGAGACTTGGATCGTTTCGGGATCCATTTCGCACGCGAAGTCGATCGTCTCGCGGATCGTCTCCGGCGTCTCGCCGGGCATGCCGAGGATGAACGTGCCGTGAATTTTGACGCCAAGCTCGCGGCAATCTTTGGAGAAGCGGCGGATGATATCGACCCGCGTGCCCTTCTTCATGTTGTTGAGTACCTTCTGATTGCCCGACTCGTAGCCCACGAGGAACAAGCGCAAGCCGTTCGCCTTGAGAATCTCGATCGTCGCTCGGGGCACGTTCGGCTTGGCGTTGCACGACCACGTAATGCCGATTTTGCCGAGCCGGCGCGCGATCTCTTCGACGCGCGGAATGTTGTCGGTCAACGTGTCGTCGTCGAAGAAAAACTCCTTGACCTCCGGGAACAGCTCTTTGGCGCGCTTCATCTCCGCCTCGACGCTCTCGACGCTGCGGACGCGGTAGAGATGCCCGCCGATGGTTTGCGGCCAGAGGCAGAAGGTGCAGCGTGATTTGCAGCCGCGGCCTGTGTAGAGCGAGAGATACGGATGCTGCAAATACCCGTTGAAATAGTTTGGAATCGTTAGGTCGCGGCGGTAGACGTCGAGCACCGACGGAAACGCGTCCATATCGGTGATGATCGGACGCTCGGCCGTGTGAACGATCTCGCCGTTGCGGCGATACGCGAGGCCGTCAACTTCGGCCAGCGGCTTTCCCGAAGCAACGTCAACGCAGGTGTAGTCGAACTCGCCGACGCTCACCCAGTCGACCGCCGGCGCGCCGCGCAGCGATTCGTTCGGCAGCACGCTCACGTGCGCGCCTACCATCCCGATGATCACATCGGGGTTCTCCTCCTTCAGCCGCACCGCGAACCGCGCGTCGTTGTTGAACGACGGAGCGCTGGTGTGAATGACGACGCGCTCGTACTCCTTGGCGAGCGGCGCGACCTGATCCACCGTCAAATCGTCGGGCGGCGCGTCGATGAGCTTGCTACCGGGCACCATTGCCGCCGGCTGCGCCAGCCACGTCGGATACCAGAAGGACCGGACCTCGCGACGACACTGATAGCGCGAGCCCGCGCCGCCGTCATAGCCTTCAAACGTCGGCGGGTTCACGAACAGAGTCTTCAAAAAGTCGGGCATGCTTGTTCCATCCTCCGGGCCGCTGCTTCGCGCTCGAGCTTGGGCGGAGCCTGCTAGAGCGCGCTGAGCGCGGTTGCCAGATCGGAATAACGCCGAAAGTCGGAGTACGTAATCTGAATCGTCCCGGAGGCGGCGAATGGGCCGTACGTTCCTTTATATTGCTGCGTCTCTTGGGCGGAGGCCCAATAGCCCGGCAGCACTTCCGCCCGCTGATCGGTAATCTGCCCGAAGCGCGCGTGCGGCGGCAGCGCGTTCGGCACAAAGCTATAGGAAAGGACGTTGCCGCGCGCATCGAACGCGAAGCTGCCGCTGCCATGGCCGGCATCCTGCACGTTTGAGGAGAACGCGATCGA
>DASXGO010000339.1:0-1924 GCA_036489055.1 Candidatus Cybelea sp.
CGCCTTCTTGACGGCAGCCATTTCTATCTCCTATTGAAAACCGTGGCCTGTTAAAGCTTTGACCTATTGAACCCTGGGCCTATTTCAGTCTTTGGCCGAACGCGGCCTTGTAGCGTTTCTTGAACTGTTCGAGCGTAAACGTGTGGTTCTGCGGGCCCTGGTGCTCGATCTTGATCGCGCCCATGATACTCGCGATGCGACCCGTCGTCTCCCAGTCGAGGTCGTTGAGCAGGCCGTAGAGCAAGCCGGCGCGGTATGCGTCGCCGCAACCGGTCGGGTCCTGTACGGACTTCGGTTTCACCGCCGGAATCTCGTGCGCCTTCTGCTTCGTGTGGATCACCGAGCCCTTCGCGCCGAGCGTGACGATCAGCGCGTCGACGCGCGACACGATGTCTTTCTCGGTCCAGCCCGTGCGATCCTTCAAGAGCTCCCATTCGTAGTCGTTGACGGTGACCCAGGTGGCCTGGTCGATGAACTTGCGCAGGTCGTCGCCGTTGAACATCGGCATGCCCTGGCCCGGGTCGAAGATGAACGGGATCTTCTTCTTCGCGAACTGCTCCGCGTGCTTGATCATGCCGGTGCGACCATCGGGCGACACCATGCCGATCGTGACGCCCTTCGCGTCGGCGACCTTGTTCTTCTCGGAGAAGTTCATCGCGCCCGGGTGGAACGCAATGATCTGGTTCGACGAGAGGTCCGTCGTGATGAACGCCTGCGCGGTGTAGCAGTCGTCGAGCGTGCGGATGTAGTCCTGCTTGATGCCGAGCTTCTTGAGACGCTTGCGATACGGCTCGAAGTCCGAGCCGACGGTCGCCATCGGCAGCGGCGTTTCGCCCAGCAGCTTCAGGTTGTAAGCAATGTTCGTCGCGCAGCCGCCGAACTCGCGGCGCAGCTTCGGCACGAGGAACGCGACGTTCAGCATGTGAATCTTGTCGGGGAGGATGTGGTTCTTGAACGAGTCCTCGAACACCATGATGTTGTCGTAGGCCGCGGAACCACAGATTAGAGCCGTCATCTTTCCTCTCACCCCTCTTCGATAATCCGTTCGAGAAAACCGGGCGTTCGCCCGGGGACGAAACGCGGCGCCCAAGGGGCGCCGCGTCTCCTACCGTCGGACGATTACTTCGCGGCCGACTTCAGCGCGGCGGCGCGGTCCGTCTTCTCCCAGCTGAACCCGTCGCGGCCGAAGTGGCCGTACGCGGCCGTCGGCAGGTAGATCGGCTTCAGGAGATCGAGCATCTTGATGATGCCGTATGGACGCAGATCGAACGTGTCGTTCACCGCGTCGATGATCTTCTGCTCGGGCACCTTGTTCGTGCCGAACGTCTCGACCGTGACCGACGTCGGACGAGCGACGCCGATCGCATACGACACCTGAACTTCGCAACGATCCGCGAGACCCGCCGCAACGACGTTCTTCGCGACGTAACGAGCAGCATACGCGGCCGAACGGTCGACTTTCGAGGGGTCCTTGCCCGAGAACGCGCCGCCGCCGTGGCGGGCGAAGCCGCCGTAGCTGTCGACGATGATCTTACGGCCCGTGAGACCGCAGTCGCCCATCGGACCGCCGATCACGAACCGGCCGGTCGGGTTGATGTGGAACTTCGTCTTCTTCGTGATCCACTTCTTCGGCAGCACGGGCATGATGATCTCTTCCATCACCGCCTCTTGCAGCGCCTTGAGCTTGATCTCCGGCGCATGCTGGGTGGAGAGCACGACGGCCTCGATGCCGACCGGCTTGTCGTCCTCGTAGCGGAACGTGCACTGGCTCTTCGCGTCCGGGCGCAGCCAGGGCAGCTTGCCGTTCTTGCGGACCTTCGCCTGGCGCTCGACCAAGCGGTGCGAAAAGATGATCGGGGCGGGCATGAAGCTGTCGGTCTCGTTCGTTGCATAGCCGAACATCAGGCCCTGGTCACCGGCGCCC
>DASXGO010000388.1:0-6772 GCA_036489055.1 Candidatus Cybelea sp.
GCCTTCAACCCTATCTTTATCTAAACGCTATGCTCGATTTCGTGTTCGTGACGTTTTTCAGCGAACTGATCTTCGTGATCTGGCTGCTCGTCTGGGGTTGGCGAATACCGGAGCCGAGCAATGAAAGCTGCGCCTAGAGCCGCCGGCAGATGGATGTAGCTTGTTAAGGCGCGATCGAAAAGATCGTCCCACATCCCCCGGGATAAATGCTGTGCGGGGCGCAGTTTCCGGTTCCACCGTACGTCGTCGTGCCGTAGAGCGTCCCGTTGAGCTCCGTCAGACCCGCAGTGGGGAAGTTGCCGTCCTTACCGCCGGCAAAGTTGTATAGGATGGTCTCTTTTCCGGAAGGGCTGATTTTGAATACCGTGCCGCAGCCGTAGGGGCACTGGGAGCCGCTTCCACCTACGTCTGTCGTGCCGTAGAAGTCGCCGTTCATGAGGATCAGGCGGCTCCGCGGCCCTCCGCCGTCGCTAGGCGGTCCCTTGAAAGAGTGGACTATCCGTTCTTTCCCCGACGGAAATATGGCGAAGACCGTACCGAAGTTATAAGCGCCTCCAAGCACGGTGGTGCCGTATAACTCGCCGTTGAGCGACGTCAATGGGGCATGAGAAAAAGCTCCGTCGCCCTTTCCCCCGAAGGCATGCAGCGCTTTTTCCTTCCCAGACAGCGTCACTGAGAAGACCGTTCCTTCGTAGTACGACCCGCCGTATTCGGTGGTACCGTAGAGTTTGTTCTTCACCGCTGTGAGCCCAGCATCGGGCGAGTCGCCATCATTCCGATTGAACTTGGGGCTTTGAAACGAGTATAGCACTTTTCCCTTACCCGAGAGCGTTGTGTCAAAGATGGTGCCGCACGGCGAATAACCAGAAAGGCAGCCATCTATTCCACCACTGTAGGTTGTGCCGTAAAGCTTACCGTTGTACTTGATGACGGGCGCAGTTGGGTAAGCTCCGTCATAGGGGTACCTGCCGAACGTATAAATGACGCTCTCATTTCCCGACGCATCGATTTCGTACACAGTGCCGCCGCCACCGCTGGGCTTTCCGCCGCGCGCCGTCGTGCCGTAGAGCTTTCCGCCTACATCTATAAAGCCGGCTTGCGGCGTTTCACCATCATGTGGATAACCCGAAAAGCGATGGATCACCCGGTACGCGCCCTTTGGGCCAATTTGAAAAACCGTGCCGCATCCATAGCCGCTGAAGCAGGAAGCACGGCCACCCTGCTCCGTCGTTCCGTACAGTTTACCGTTGAGCGCGGCGAGATCGGCAACGGGCCAATAGCCGCCGCTGCCGCCCTGAAAGCTGTAAAGCTGCTGGTACCCGTTCGCTCCAGGTCGCTCAGAAGCTGCGATCGTTTGACTGGCGAAAGGCATCGCGGCGGCTTCGCGCTGCCCACCGCACCCGGTAACTAAGATCGGCAACGCAAAAGACAAAACGAGACCCGGCAGCAGCGATCTCATATCAACGTGCGTCTTCTCCCATCGCCAGAAACGGTACCGCGCAATGAGCTACAGCCGCCAGTCGATTGACTTAGCGTCGGCGGTTTCGATTGCGATTTCGTACCCGGCATCGGCATGGCGCACCACGCCCAGACCGGGATCGGTCGTAAGCACGCAGGCGAGACGCTCGCGCGCCTCATCGCTGCCATCGGCAACGACGACCATACCGGCATGCAAGCTGTAGCCGATTCCAACGCCGCCGCCGTGGTGGAAGCTCACCCAATGCGCGCCGGCAGCGGTGTTGAGCAGCGCGTTGAGGATCGGCCAATCTGCGATCGCGTCGCTACCGTCGCGCATCGATTCCGTTTCGCGGTACGGTGATGCGACGCTGCCTGTATCGAGATGGTCGCGCCCGATGACGATCGGTGCGGTAACGACGCCGCTGCGAACGAGTTCGTTAAATGCGAGGCCCGCCTTCGCCCGATCGCCATATTCGAGCCAGCAGATGCGCGCGGGCAATCCTTGAAAGGCGACGCGGTCGCGCGCAAGGCGTAACCAGCGCGCCAGCGACGCATTTTCGGGGAAGAGCTCGAGCAGTTTCTCGTCGCACCGCGCGATATCGTTTTGTTCGCCCGAAAGCGCCGCGAAGCGAAACGGCCCCGAGCCGCGACAGAACAACGGCCGAATGAACGCCGGTACGAACCCCGGAAATGCAAAGGCGCGCGCGAACCCGGCACGCTGCGCTTGCGCGCGAATATTGTTGCCGTAATCGAAGACGACCGCGCCGTCGTCGAGATAGCGGACCATCGCGGCGACGTGCGCGCCGCAACTCTCGAGCGCGCGGCGTTCGTATTCCCGCGGGTCGCGAACGCGCAACTCGGCTGCTTCGCTCAGCGAAAGACCTGCCGGCACGTAACCATTGAGCAAATCGTGCGCGGACGTTTGATCGGTCACGGCGTCGGGACGAAAGCCGAGGTCGTAGAGTTCGGGGAACTCGATCGCGGCGTTTCCTTCGAACCCGATGGAAACGGCTTCACGCGCGCTGCGGGCGAGCTCGACTTCCTGCAAAGCCTGCTCGCGCGACTCGACGACCCGGTCGAGATAGCGCAGATCGCGACGCCGCTCCAAGCGAGTGCGATCGACGTCGACGACGAGGCAGACGCCACCGTTCATCGTCACCGCAAGGGGCTGCGCGCCGCCCATGCCGCCGATGCCCGCGGTCAGGGTTACTCGCCCTTCAAGGGTACCGCCGAAGTGCTGTCGCGCGAGCTCTGCAAAGGTCTCGTAGGTTCCTTGAACGATGCCTTGTGTGCCGATGTAAATCCACGATCCGGCCGTCATCTGACCGTACATCGTGAGCCCTTGGGCCTCCAGCTCACGAAAGACCGTCCAATCGGCCCACTTCGGCACGAGGTTGGCGTTCGCGATCAATACGCGCGGGGCGCGTGCGTGGGTCTTAAAGACCGCGACCGGCTTGCCGCTCTGTACGAGCAGCGTTTCGTCGTTCTTGAGCCGCCGCAGCGTTCGAACGATGGCCTCAAAAGCATCCCAAGAGCGCGCGGCACGCCCGTTTCCGCCGTAGACGACCAGGTCGTCAGGACGCTCCGCAACCTCGGGATCGAGGTTGTTCATCAGCATGCGCAGCGCCGCTTCTTGCGGCCAGCCTTGGCACGAGATTTCGCTGCCGCGCGGTGCGCGGACGCCGCGCGGGCCAGCCAAAGTGGTCATGGCGTTTTGCTTCAGCAAGACACCGCTTTAGCCTCCGAGAAATGCCTTTCATGCTGCTGACTGCTCGGAGTTGGATCGCCTTTTTCGCGCTCGCGAGTCTGTTTTTCGCGAGCGTTTTTTCTGCGCGCGCGGGCACGACCGGTGCGATCACCGGAACGGTCGTAAGCGCTACCAAGGGCGGCCCGGTCGCGGGGGTCCGAATCGTCGCGACGAGCGCATCGCAAACTGCAACCGTTACCACGGACGCCACGGGTCGATTCGCATTTCTTTCACTGGCGCCGGATACGTACACGATTACCGCGACGAAGGAAGGTTTTGATACGGCGTCGCTGACCGGCATTTCAGTCTTCGCCGATCAGCTGCAAACGGTCCGCGTTGCGCTCGCGCCCTCGCTGCGAACGATCGCACACGTTACCGCACGATCGACAATGGATCTCGTGAAACCCGGCACGACCAGCGACGTGTATTCCGTCAACTCGGCGGTCACACAAGCTGCCACGGGCCTGGGCGGCGGCGGCAATCTCAATAACGCGTATTCGGCGATTGCCGCAGTGCCTGGAACGTTCGTACCGCCGAACCAGCAAGGCTGGAATCAAGTCGTCTACATTCGCGGCGGAAACTTCGATCAAGTCGGCTACGAATTCGACGGCGTTCCGGTGAACCGGTCTTTCGACAACTATCCCGGCAGCACGGCGGGAACCCTCGGTCAGCAGGAACTCCAGGTTTACGCCGGCGGCGGAACTGCCGGCGAAAGCACGAGCGGTTTAGCCGGCTTCATCAACCAAGTCATCAAAACCGGTACGTACCCAGGTTATGGAGCGGCAAGCGGCGGCGTCGGGACGCCAACGTACTATCACAATCTTCAGGTCGAGGTGGGTGGCGCGACCCCCGACCGTCTCTTTTCGTACTACATCGGGATCGGCGGTTACAATCAAGATTTTCGCTACCTCGATCAGTTTAATGGATCGAATCTCGGACTCGTCTGGGGCTACCCGGCGATTGCGTTCAATACGACGAATCAGTTTTTCGGCGGCGTCTATCCCATCTGCGGCTACAATCCACCGAGCGGTCGGGGCTATTACAACGGCCGCAACCCGTCTCCGATCTGGGATCCATTTACGCTCAATCCTGGACAGAACGGGTACGTTCCGCTTCCAGCAAACACGGCGAATTCAGGCGGCCTAGGCAACGACCCAGGTTGCTACCAGACGATTACACCTGCCTACAATGCCTACGGCGTCTCAAATCTTGCCGACCGGGAGAACGTCTTTAACTTCCATTTCGGGATTCCGCACCGCCATGACGCCGGGCGCGACGACATCCAACTGCTCTATAACGTCGTCACGCTGCAGACTGGGTTCTACAGTTCGCAAAACGATCTGGGCCCAAATGTCATCAAGGGACTCAGCCAGCTCTTCTACTGTCCGGGATCCAACTGTTCGCATTGGGCGATACCCGAAGTTTGGCCGGATTTCATCACGTGGCCGAGCGGTACGCACTTCGGCCAAAGCGCGAACGGATTGAAGCCGGTGGCATACTTCGCGCCCGTTAATCCTGGAGGTCGCTGCGCGAACGTCGACCCTTACGGGACCTATTCTTATTACTACCCGCAGTTCCACGTCGCCGGGCAGTGCGCCGCGGGAACTTACTCTGCGGTGCCGCCCGACAACCGTGACACGTTTTGGAACAACGCGTCAATCGTCAAGCTTCAATACCAGCACAATATGGGGTCGAACGCATACTTTCGCATTTACGGCTACACGTTCTATTCCGACTGGTTGCAGGCGAGCGCGCTCAGTTGGGGTACCCCTTTCTTTGGCTTCGGCGGCCTGAGCTATGATTACGAGCTCGAATCGCATACGCGGGGCTTGGCGTTCACGTACGCAAACCAGCTCAGCCCACAGCATCTGCTCACGTTCGACGCGAACTACGTCAACGCCACAACGAATCGATACAATAACGACAATTTCAACAATCTCGCCTATACGAGCGCAACGAACCTCACTAACGGGACCCAATGCATCGCCTGGGAGACCGGCAGAGTCTATCCCGGCGGTCAGCTCTACCATCAGGGCCAGCCGGCGCCGTGCAATAGCGCGCTGACGAGCGGCACGTTCGCCAATCCCGAGCCCGGACCGACCGTGCCGGGGGCGACCTGGCAAGTTACTTATACGGGCAACTCGGGATTTCTCAACACCGTCGAGCCGAACTTTACCGCAGCTGCGCTGCAAGATCTGTGGAATCCCAACGATCGGTTAAGCATCGAGCTCGGACTGCGCGAGGAAGAGTACGAATACAACCTCGCTAGTACATCGAACGACGGGCAGAACTTTTGGTTCAAGGCCGGTCAGAACGAATTTTGCTACAACCCGCAAACGCTGGCGCCGTACTTCATTCCGACGCCGCCTGCGAGCGGTCGACCGCCGATTCCGTTCATCGGCTTCGATTGCCCGGTCGACAATTCAATCCCCGCGCATCCGGTTCAAACCGTGCACCCCGTCGGTTAGGACGGACACTTACTGCTGAGCAACAACTATCCGTCGTCGGTTGCCGATTATGCGTTCACACCGCGTGTCGGCCTGACGTACACGGTCAATCCCGATACCGTCCTGCGGTTTTCCGCAGGACGGTACGCGCAAGAGCCGCAGACCTATCAAGTGCAGTACAACGCTAAAGACAACAATCTCGCGTACGATCTCTTCCAGGCGTTTTGGCAATACGGTTTCACGACGCCGCTGCACAACGCGCAGGTGCAATTCTCCGACAACTACGACGCCTCATACGAGCGGCGCTTTAAGGGCACGGATATGTCCATCAAAGTGACGCCCTTCTTACGGTACGCGACAAATCAAATCTACAGTATCTCGCTGCCGTTCGGGCTCGCCGGGGGATTGAATTCCGGTGTCGAGCGGGTCGACGGCTTTGAAACGGAGTTCACCAAGGGTGACTTTAGTAAGAACGGGCTTTCGTTCATACTATCGTACACCTACACGAACTCCGCCGAACGGTGGGACAATTTTCCCGGAACGTCGATCAATCCGATCGACCCCTACAATCAAACCATTGCCAACTTCAACGGCCTTACCAAGGCGGCCGGCGGCTCTCAGTGCTACGAGAACGACAACACCGGGAATGTCTACCCGGACCCGAAGTGCGTCCAGCTGAAACCCCGCTACAACCCGCCGATTTGGAATCCATACTATCGCATGGCTCCGCAGCCACTGCTCGATCGCAACGGCTGGTACCCGGTGGGATTGGATTTTTCATACATATCGCCGAACGTGCTCAGCGCGATCGTCAACTATCGGCACGACCGATTTTGGATAACTCCCGCTCTGACGTTCAACGAGGGCTCTCTGTACGGAAATCCGGCGGACGTTTACGGCAACGACCCGCGCGTCTGCACAGGTAACTCGGCAGGCTTCATAAACTCAAAGATTCACACGAAAAATCCGCTCCAGGCCGATTATACGACTTGTTTCTCCGCTGCAACGCAAAGCGGAATTTCCCCGGGTTCGCTATTCATCCCGAACCCGGACACGGGCACCTTCGACTCGTTCGGCGCCTTCCGACAGCCGAGCCAGCTGAATTTTAGCTTGCAATTAG
>DASXGO010000418.1:0-3331 GCA_036489055.1 Candidatus Cybelea sp.
AGCCGATACGTACGGGAACGGACGCAGTGAAGAGCAACTCGCCAAAGCCTTCGGCGATCGGCGCGAGCGCGTCGTCTATGCGACGAAGTTCGGCTACGATTTTTCGAACGCCGCGCAGGAGCGCCGCGGTCAATCGGAGCTGCCGCAAGACTTCTCGCCGGCCTTTGTGCGCCGGGCTCTGGAAGCGTCGCTGCAACGCCTGCGGACGGACCATATCGACATCTATCAGATACACAACGCCCGAATGGCGCAGGTGGACGACGACGCGCTCTGGGAACTGCTCGAATCGTTCAAGCGTGAAGGTAAGGTGCGGATGTACGGCGTCGCGCTCGGACCCGCGATCGGTTGGCTCTACGAAGGGGTCGAAGCGGTCCGCCGCCGCAACGTCGCGACGCTGCAGATCATCTGGAACGCGCTCGAGCAATATCCCGGTGCCGAGCAGATTCGCGCTGCGTACGAATCACATGCCGATACCGGCTACATGATTCGCGTGCCGCATTCGAGCGGTATGCTCGAAGGTCACTACACGGCCGAGACGACGTTTCCAAAGAATGACCACCGGCGGCACCGCCCGCGCGAATGGCTGATCAACGGCATCGAGAAAGTCCGCTTGCTGCGCTTTTTGGAGCGCCCCGATCGTACGCTGGGCCAAGCTGCGGTCCAATGGCTGCTCGCGGAACCTCGCGTCATGACGGTCCTTCCGAATATCTACGACCGCGCTCAGCTGCAAGAGTTTGCCGCCGCCTCCGATGCGCCGGCGCTAACACCCGAAGAGCTCGAGCGCGTCGAAGCGCTGTATAAGGAAAACTTCGGCATCGACGAGCCGCCGATGGCTTTCAAAGGCACAATGCAGGCGCCTCTCGCAGCGGCAGCGTCACCCGATGTGTCATCCCGACCCTTCGACTCGGCCTCCGGCCTCGCTCAGGACTGCGCGCCTTCGGCGCTTGGCGGTAAGGAATTGTTTGCGTCACCCCGAGCGGAGTCGAGGGGCGGCGGCATATGAAGCACGAGCACGTGCTCACGCCGCACGCGCCGCACCCCATCGGCCCGTACAGCCAAGCGGTGCAGTGCGGCACGGAGCTCTATTGCAGCGGGCAGATCCCGCTCGATCCGACGACCGGCAAGCTCGTCGACGGCGACGTCGCGTCACAAACGGAACGCGCGATTGAAAATCTCGGCGCCGTCCTCTGCGCCGCCGGCTATGAGTACGTGGACGTCGTCAAGACGACGATCTTTCTCGTCGACATGAAAGACTTCGCGGCGGTCAACGCCGTCTACGAAAAATACTTCGGTATGTCGAAGCCGGCCCGCAGCACGGTTGCGGTTGCCGCACTGCCGCTTGGCGCGCGGATCGAAATCGACTGCATCGCCCGAGCGTAGGTCGTCAGGGCGACACGGGCCCGGCTACTGCGGAGATTGGCCGGCTCGCATGAGCCGCTGGGTCTCTTCTTTTGCGATCTCCGCAACGTCGGGATCGAGCGAGGCTTGCGCGGCTTTGAGTTGCGCGAGCGCTAGCTCCTTCTCTCCCTGCGCGGCATAGGCTCGCGCTAAGAGGTAGCGCACGCGGCCGTCGTACGGCGCCGCGGCGACGCCCTTGAGCAACGCCGATTGCGCGAGCGAATAGAGCCCGTTATGCTCGTAGTCGATACCGAGATTGACGTACGATTCGGGAACGTACGGATTGAGCGCGATCGCTTGCACGTAATAGGCGACGGCGCGTTTCCAATCGCCGCGCATGTCGGCAAGATATCCGAAGTTGACGATCGCTTCGGGCCGTTCCGGCTCGAGCCGATTCGCTTTCCGGAATGCCGAAAGCGCCTCGTCATAGTGCTCCGCCTGAATCTTCGCTACGCCCAGATTATCGAGGCACGCATAATTTGTCGGATCGATGTTCAGGCAGTCGGAGAGGTACTCCGTCGCGGTTCGCGGATCGTGCAGGTCCAGGTACGCCATGGCAACGCCGTTGAGTGCGGCGATCGAACGCGAATCGCTATCGAGCGCGCGCCGAAAATACCGCACCGCCTCGTTGGGGCGATGGATCGTCTGGAAAATTTCGCCGAGCTCTTCTTGGATGTCGGCGTTGTTCGGCTCGTCGCGCGCGGCGCGTACCATGTCGTCTTGGTACGCTTGCAGATCGCCTTTGCGCAGATGCAGCAAGACGAGATCGCGGATCGAGTCCGTCCCCGGTAACGCACTCTGAAACTCAACGATGGCCGCCTCGATTTGATTCTCCGTCGCATAGACGACGCCGAGCCGATTATGGGTCTGCTTGTCATGCGGATTACGCGCCAGCAGCGCTTTGTAAGTTGCTTCCGCGCGGTCGAAACGGCCTTGCCGATAGTAGAGATCGCCCAAGAACCGCGCCGCTTCGGTCCCGTTGGGGTGCGTGGCGACGAAGGCGGCAAGCTGGTCCACCGCTCGGTTCATGTCGCCGGCGGCGATCAGCTCGCGCGCGTAGGTGATCGCGGCTTGTTGGTCCGCCGCCTGGTGCGCGTCCGGCGAGAGGATTACGTCGTCACTGACGGCGCGGGCCGGCATGGCGAGCGCCGCCGCGAACGGCAGAATAAGCAGGGCAATGGCGCAGAGACTAGGTCGGCTCATCGTTGGCCTCCTCAGCCAACTATAGCGCATTTGCGGCGCTTGGCGTGACGCCTAGCGGACCAACGGCAGCACGTTGCTTGGCGTGAGGGGATAGAACGTCATCGCGATCACGAAGAACGCGCAGATCGCGGCGCTGGCCCATGCCAGGGGCACGAACGGCCGCAGATCCCTCGGTTCGCCTTCATCGTGAGCGTACATCACGCGAATGATTTTTGTGTAGGCATACAGGGAGATCGCGGTGCCGACGATGAGAAGCGCGCCCAGCCAAAGATAACCGCTCGAGACGCTGCTCGAAAGGATGAGAATTTTGCCGAGGAATCCGGCCGTCGGCGGCAGCCCCGCAAGCGCCAGCAAAAAGACGGTCATCGCGGCAGCCAGCCACGGGCGGCGACGCCCCAGCCCGCGGTAGTTTGCGATTTCGGCACCTTCCTCATCGCCGCCTGAAATCGCCGCCGCGACCGCAAACGCACCCAGGTTCATGAATGCGTATGCGACGAGATAGTAGAGCGCGTAACGCAAGCCCATCGGCGTACTGCCGGCGAGCGCAGCCAGAATGTAACCGATCTGCGCGACGCCCGAATAGCCGAGCAATCGTTTGAGATTCTCTTGCGCGAGCATGCCGACGTTTCCGGCGATCATCGAAATCCCCGCGACGATCCAGACCGGGAGCAGCAAGCCGTCCGACGCCCCAGGCGGCAACGCGGCGTAGATGAAACGCGCGAAGACGGCA
>DASXGO010000427.1:0-2166 GCA_036489055.1 Candidatus Cybelea sp.
ACATCGTCACGGTTTGGTTCGTGACGTTCGTGACGAACAAGTTGCCGTGCTTGTCGACGAAGGATCCTTCGGGGCCGTCTATGCCGTCGGTGATCTGACCGATCGGGCTTTGATTCGATCCGCTGGCCGAGTAGATCTCGACGGCGTTGCCGGTAAAGTCCGAGACGTAGATCAGGTGTTTGCCCGATTTTGCCTCCGGCGAAAGCCAACCCCCGGCACGGTGTGAAGGTTGTGCAGCGCCGGTTGCGGGACCGAACGATAAACTCCCCGGCGATCCGCCGCTTGCGCAGCCCGCGCCCAGCGAGAGCGATGCGATCGCGGCGACGTACGCCGGAACAAGATACGATTTCATTCGTGTTCTCCTTCTTGTAACTATAACGGCGCGGTGGGATCGACCGCTAAACCATTGGGACCGTCGACGCCGTCGGTGATCGTATCGACGAGCTTCCCGCTCGGATACGCATAGACGTAGACTGCATTGCCGACCGCGTCGCCGACGTAGACTTGCTTCTCCGAGCGCGAGAGGCGCACCGGATCGGGGTCGATGGTGTTTTGCGCGAAAGTCTCCGATGGCTGCGTCTTACCCGGCGGAAAAACGAGAACGCCGGGAAGCCCTTGATCCGCGGTCACGATGTCGCCGGCCTTGTCCAAGACGATGCCGCCGGGCTCCTTCGTGACGATGCCGCGGTTTGTTCCCAGCGTGCTGCCCGGTGCGTACTCGATGATCTCGCCGCTGCTGAAGTTGGCGTTATACGTCGTCACGTAGACGTCTCCGGCTGGGTCGAGGGCGACGTCAATCGGGAACGTGAGGTTCGTGATCTTCAGCTTCGGCGTATTCGACTTCTGCGCGAACACCGCCAGCGACGGCGGGCTCAGGCAGGTTATATAGACGTTCTGTTTGGCGTCGATGGCAACGCCCGCGGGATCGCCGAGACCTTGCGAATAGCTGAAGCTCCGGGTCGTTTTGCCCGGTGCGTACTCGGTGACGGTGCCGGCGCTGGTGTTCGCAACGTACAGGTTCCCTTTACGATCGACGCTCGCACCTTCGGGGCCGCTTATGCCGTCGGTGATCTTTCCAATCGGTGCTTGATTGTGCCCCTTGGTGCAATAGATCGCGACGTATTCGAGACGATAGCTCGATACGTAGAGCTTGCTGCTGCACTTCTTGACATTCGGAGAGATCCAGCCGTTCGTGCGCGCCTGCAGAAGCGGTTCGGTCGCGGATGGGCCCGAACACGCAGCGACGATAAGAAATGCGAGCGCTGCGATGGGTGCGCGGACGTTCGTAAGACGATACTGGTGCATCAGACTAAATGCGCTTCGCACATCCCGGCGAGAGTCCCCTCATGGGGGCCCCATGCTTGGATTCGCGAACCGAATCGGAGAAGGAAAAACCGTGACACAAACGGAGCTCGCCATCCGGCCGCTGACGCCGGCGATTGGAGCGATCGTCGCAGGCGTCGACCTCGCCGCACCCTTGGACGGCGAGCAAATCTCGCAGATCCGCCGGGCGCTCGAGGATCGTCTCGTTCTCTTCTTTGAGGATCAGCGACTGACGGCCGTCCAACAGCGCGACTTCGCGGCCCGTTTCGGGCCGCTCTACACGCATCCGTTTTATCCGGGAGACGGCGAGGCTCCCGAAGTCATGATCTTGGCGCACGACGCGTCACATCGCGCCAACAGCGACCGTTGGCACAACGACGTGACCTACCTCGACCGCCCCCCGATGGCGGCGGTGCTCTATGCCGAGGAGATCCCCGAGCTTGGCGGCGATACGCTCTGGGCGAATATGTATCTCGCCTACGAGACGCTATCGGATCCGCTTCGTCAGCTCGTCTCCGAGTTGCGCGCGGTGCATTCGTTTGCGAAGAACTTCACTCCGGAGCGTTTTGCCGCGCTCGGTATCGAAGACCGCCGCGAAACGATGTACGCGCAGCATCCGCCGGTCTCGCATCCCGTGGCGCGGACGAACCCCGAGACGGGGCGGAAAGCGCTCTTCGTCAACCAAGACTTCACCGATCGCATCGAAGGCCTCTCGTCGCGCGAGAGCGAGGCACTGCTCCGCCTGCTTTTCGAGCACATGGCGCAGCCCGAATTCCAGGTCCGCTGGCGCTGGAAAGCTCGCACGCTTGCGATGTGGGATAACCGCTGGACGCAACACTGCGC
>DASXGO010000451.1:0-3850 GCA_036489055.1 Candidatus Cybelea sp.
TCTACTTCTTTGTGATGCTGGTAATCACGGCGCTGCGCCGGGTTGACTTGCACCCCGTCAACTATTTCTTCCTGGCCGCGTCTTTCTTTGCGTTCCACTTGCTCTTTGCTTATCTGGTCGATCGTATTCCACTCGCGGCAGCGTTTGCAATCTGCGCGATGGTAACGCTCTTTTTGACGACCACCTACCTGCGGCTCGTCGTGGGCTGGCGATTCGCCGCGGTCGAAAGCGGCCTCGCGCAGCTCGTGTATCTCATCCTGTTTTCGTACGCCTTGTTCAACGAAGGCTGGAGCGGCCTGACGATCACCATCGGCGCGATCGTGACGCTCTTCGTAGCAATGCAGGCGACGGGGCGGCTTCGGTTCAGCGCCCGCGAGGACGCGATGTGGCTCGCGTAGCGTTACGGCGCGGGTGTTTTTGACGCATTGAGCGAACGAGCGCCCCTTGCGGTCGTCACATTTTACCATTTTCGTTTACGCTAACGCAGGTGTTTTTTGCGACGGCTACATCCTGAGCAGCATAGGCCTTGCTCTGGTGACGCTCACGCCGCGTTTCCATTTGGACGCGATAACCACGGGCTTGATCGGTGCGGCGACGCTATTCGGCATCCTCGTCGGTGCGCCGGTTTTCGGGCATCTCACCGATCGGCATGGTCGCCGCATTCTTATGATCGCCGATCTCTGCACCTTCGTCGTCGTAGCGATCGCGCAGATCTTCGCGACCAACGTGTGGGAGCTGATCGCGATGCGGTTCGTGCTCGGCTTGGCGATCGGTGCGGATTATCCGATCGCGACCGCAATCATCGCCGAGTTCATGCCTGCGAAAATTCGTGGCGCAGCGTTAAGCGCGGTCGAGGCGATTTGGTTTCTGGGCGCTGCCGTGGCCTATGTGGCCGGATTCGCGCTCCTGGCGACCGGCCCGAACAGTTGGAAGTGGATTCTCGCGAGCCCCGCGGTCTTTGCCGCGGGCGGCTTGCTGCTGCGCGCCAGGGCGCCCGAATCGCCGATGTGGCTTACGGCGCGCGATACCGGCGAGTTGCGACGCGTCTCCTTCGCGACGATGTTTCACTCATCGTTTCGCGGGCCGCTCGCGTTCATTTCGGCGATGTGGTTGTTACAAGTCGTGCCGCTCTTTGCCATTTACACCTATGCACCGACGGTTCTTGCGATGCTGCATCTCAACGGCCAAGGATCGCCGGCCGGAAGCGTTGCGATTACCGCGGCGTTCGCAATCGGTGCGTTCGTTGCGATGCCGCTGATCGAAGCCTGGGGACGGCGGCCGATTTGCATCGCCGGTTTCGCGGTCGCGGTCGTGGCGTTCGCGGTCCTGCCCTTTGGAAATGGACCCGTCATCGTTGCCGCGTTTCTTGCCTATGCGATCGGAATGGGTGCCGCAACGGTCCTCGAGTTGGTCTATCCGGCCGAGCTCTTTCCGACGTCCATCCGCGCCTCCGCTACCGGATTTGCGGCCGCCGTTAGCCGGGTCGGTGCTTTTGCGGGGACCTTCCTGCTGCCGATCGGACTTGCGCATTTTGGCGTGAAAACCGTCATCTTAGGCGCCTGCGGGCTATCGTTCGTAGGTCTTGCGATCTCGATCCCTTGGGCTCCGGAAACCAAAGGTAAAGCCATCGCGTGAATAAGAATCGATTCGAAGCCTTTTCCGACGGCGTCTTCGCCTTTGCGATTACCTTGCTTGCGCTAGGCTTCGTGCTGCCGGAAATTCGGGTGGTAACGAACCGCGAGCTGATCTTCGAACTGCTGCGGCTCTGGCCGGACCTAATTTGTTACGTCTTGAGCTTCTTCGTAATCGGCCTGATGTGGCAAAACCATCACGCGCTTTTCCGATACGTGCACGACATCGACCGCAAGACAATCTTCTGGAATCTCCTTCTGCTCGCGGCGACCGTCTTGATCCCGTTCGCGACGAAGACGCTCGGCTCGTATCCGACTATGCCCGCTTCTACTTTTTTCTATGGCCTCGTCCTGACGGCGTGCGCGACGTTTTTCAACTTGATGTTGACGAACCTCGCGCGGTCGCATGCATTTTCGCCTGAAGTCGGCGACGATGCGATTGCCTCGGCCGTACGCGGCTACCGTTTGGGGTTGGTGGTGTATGCAGCGGTGACGCTGCTCGCAATCGTCGAGCCGATCGTAAGCTTTGCGCTGTACATTTTGCTCGTCGTCTACTTTTTCACGCCGAGAAAATCACGGGCAGAGAACCCGATCACCGCGCGCGAGTGGTGACGCACGTCATTCCGTAATCGTGTAAAGCCACCATGCGGACGCGCCGCGGCGGGTTTCACGGTCGTAGTAGACCTCGATGGTCGCACCGTCTCTGGTCTCGAGCTCGAACCAATGCCGCTTGAGGTAGGTGTCACCGCGATCGCGTTTGCTCGAGCGCCAGCTGCGCAGGACAGCAATAATTTCGAACGTGCGCCTGTTGAAGATGAACGAGAGCGGAACCGGCGGCTCGCCGCCGGTCGCAGGCGTGATGAAGCCCTCGCCGGTAGGCGAGATCGGGCGGCTTACGAACTTGCGCACGCTTTTTAAACCCCAAAGACGGCGGCGAGCGCGTCCCCCAAGCGTGCTACGTCTTCCGTTTTCGCTGATTTGAGCAGGGCTTCGATGCGACGCAAACGCGCGTTGCGCGCGCGTTGGAGCAAGGCATTGCCCTTGGCGGTGGGGGCGACGATCGACGAGCGCGCGTCGGCCGGCGACGCTTTGCGGCGTGCGAGGCTGAACTGCTCGAGGCCCTGAACGATGCGCGTCATCGTCGGCAGTGAGACTTGTTCGGCGGATGCAAGCTCGCTGATGGTGCACGGCCCTCCGTAGACGAGGACCGAGAGCGCGGAAAGGCGCGCCGGCCCGATCCCGGCCTCCCGATCGGCTTCGCGCGCGTGGCGTAACACGCGAATTGCAACCGAGTGCAGGCGATCGGCGACGTCGCTAGCGCGGGCCATAGAGCGATAGTGCGTGGCCGTCGGGATCGGTGAAGTTGACCGCCCAGTTCGCTTCGTTGACTTGGCGCGGCTCATTGACGAAGGCAACGCGGGCTTTGAGAGCGTCGTACGCGGCAGTGACGCTGCCCACCGAAAAGACGAGCTCGACCGGCTCGCGTTCCGTTGTAGTCCTTCGCCTCGATAACTCGCCGCTGACTGCAAGAGTCGTTGCACCGGTGTTCCAAAAGGCGAAGTCCTCGAAGCGGTTCGACAAATCCAAGCCGAGGATAACGCGATAAAATTCGACGGAGCGATCGATGTCGTCGGCGCCGAGCATCACATAGGCGAGTCCGTTGATTACGTTGGCAGCGGTCATTTCAGTCGCTCCGGTCAGACATATAGTTAGTTAGGCTAACTAACTATAGCACGGAGGCCCCGGGCGGCGCAAGATGCTCGGCCGTCCGCCAAGACGACCACCAGAGATGAACGAGTCCGTCTCCATCGAATCGTTCTGAGGCGTCACAAAAGCCCGAGCGCGCGCGCTTCCAGTTTCGAATATCGCGTCGCTCATCGTGAGGGATGGAATGCGTTTTTTACGTGCTTGGGCATACCTAACCGTCACGGCGCTGCTCGTCGCCTGCAACAATAACCTTGTCACGCTTTCGGGCCTGCCTCAACCCACGGCTTCAGGGCCGCCTTCCAAGACCTTCTCTTATACGGGCAAGCCCCAAACGTTCAGAGTGCCGGCCGGGGTATCGCAGCTCGACGTGACGGTCGAAGGAGCTGGGGGAGGCGGCGGAACGAAAGGAATTGGGCCGCCCGGCGCTCGCGGCGCGAAAATTACCGCTACGATCTCGGTTAAGCCGGGACAAATCCTCACTATTTACGTCGGCGGTCATGGCAAACTCGGCG
>DASXGO010000479.1:0-6113 GCA_036489055.1 Candidatus Cybelea sp.
CGCCGAGTTCGGACGCGCGATGCTTTGCTCGTTCGGCGTCGCGGCGCTCGGCTTGGCGGTATCGACTCTCGTAGACGCGGCCGGGTTCTCCGGCCTTTCGCGCTGGCCGGCAGCGTATGCGGCGCTCGATGCCGCTGCGCGCATACTGCTCGTGCCGTTTCTGTCGCTCGTCTTCGTCGTCTACTACTTCGACGTGCGCCTGCGGTACGAAGGGTTCGATTTGAATGCCGACCGCGCGCTCGCAGCCGAGCCGGACGAGCCGCTCTACGCGCCGACGGCGTATCTTTCAGGCGAAGAACGAGCGATAATCAAACGCTTTTTGGAGCGGCGCGACGCGCTGACTGCCCAGCGCCGGCGCGAGATCGCGGGGCGGCTGGCGACACCGGTACGTCCGCGCGTGCCGCCCGAACTGCAAACCTTAGACGACGAATCGCTGCTCGAACGGCTCTGATCGCGGCGTTCGGTTTATCGGCGGAGGATTTTCGCGACGAGATCGCGCGTGAAGCGCAGCGCATCGTTCTTCGTGTTTTCGTAGAGCGTCGCGGCTTGACCGGGCGTCATGTGCGCGCCGTGTTCGTGAAAAAACGTGACGCCTTCGCCGACGACGATCGTACCGGCGTAGGCGATCGCTCCTTTGATTGCGATTCCGGCGATCGGAACGAAGCCGGCGAGTTCCCGCGCTAACGCGCGCCATCCGAAGCCGCCGCCGATGATTGGTAAGAGTTGCCAGGTGCGCCCCATGTCGGGGTCGCGGCCGTATGCGGCCTCGATGTGCAGCATCAGCATCACTTGAATGCCGGTGATGGCGACCATGTCGCCGGCCGAAGCGAAGGCGCCGAGCACGATGCCGACAAGCGGAATGTGGTCGACGACCGCGCTTGCGAGAGCGACTTTCAGCGCGTTATTTGCGGCATCACGGGTGAGCTTCGCCGCCACCGTATCGCGCAGGACGGGCAGATTTCGCCCGACCGCGATTTCGACGCCGCGCGCGCACTCGACCAAGTGCGGAAAGAACCGTCCACGCAACGGCTCTCGCGCGATCTCGTTTACGACGTATTCACTCCACGTGCCGGGTTCGGGCGGAGCGGCCGGACCGCAACTCGCCGCTTGCGGATCGACGGTCAATGCGAGAATCGGAAGCCGCAAGATGCTCAACGACTGGAAATCCGCGCCTGCGGCGTCGCCGGGGCGGCCGAGAAAAACGATCGCGCGCACTTCGTTCGGATTCGTGACGATGGGCGCTTCCGGGCGAATCGTCTCTAAACACGCCGCGGCTTCCACCGGAACGGCGCCATCGTGGCCGGAGAGCAAGAGCGCACGGAACTCCGCAACGAGCGCCGGATCGCCGCAGAGCAGGAAGCGAAACGGCTTATGAACGTGCACGTGAACGGCACGAACGTCGATGCCCTTGCGAACGAGCGCGAAAAGATTGCGTGCGTCGGCGGCGGCTGCCACGTCGCTCCTTACAATCCCAGCTTGTCGAGGTCGACGGCCAACGTGCCGTCTGCCTTACGCAGTTCCTTCACCGGATCGTCGGTATAATCCAGGTAGACGAGTCCCATGAAGATCTCGAGCGGCCAGGCGTGCATCTTGTGCACGTTGGCGACGTCGATAATCGATGTCCCGGAGCTCTTAGCTTCGGCGATGACGCTCTCGGGCGTGCTCTTGATGTCGGCCGCGATGATCGTTGCGGCCGTCACGTCACCCGGCGTCAAGCCTGCGTGAAGCATGGTTCGATAGTCGATGCCGCGGCTTCCGAAGCGATGCTCGAGCGCAAGTTGGAGCGTGGAGTAGAGCTGCGGCGAGGTTCCTAAGCCAAGGAGCGTGATCCGCGCAGAGAGCTGCCGCGAGCGAGCCAAGTTAAAGAGCTGGGCTCCCTGCGAGGCGGCCGTTGCCGCATCGTTGAGCTCCTCGACGCATTTCTTCATGAGGAGAGTCAGCCCGGCGTATTCGCTGGGGCTGATATCGCCGCTGTAGCTGACCGACGCGTGGTCGAGGTTCTTGAGAAACTCGTCGACGTCACCGAGTGACTGATCCAGCTGCGTCAGTGAGGCGCGTGCGGCATCGACCGACCGCAGCATTTCGCTGTCGGCGCGAGAAAGATCGCCGAGCATCTGCAGATACGACGGGAAGATCGCGACCGATTCGGTTGGAACCGGCTTCATCGCAAACGGCGCGAGCATCTCCTTGTAGATGTCGGCGCTCTCCCTGAGTGCTCCGCTCTCCTTGTTCTTTTCGAGCGAGCCGATGCCGCCGATTGGGCTGGAAGTGCCGCCGGCGTCCTGCAACGCGCTATTGAGCGAGCGCGCCATCGAAGTGAGATTCTTTGCAATCGCTTCGACCCGGGAGCCGCGTTTGATGTTGATTCGGCTGAGGTCCGGAACCTCGTATTGCAGCGTGTTGATTCGGCTCTCGACGGCTTTGAGCTGGTCTTTGCCTTGGGACTCGCGCGCGCCGATTTCGGCCGCGTTCTGGGCGTGCGTCGCTTGCGCAGCCTCGACGGACCCTTGCAGGTTCGGCGGGTCTATATGCGAGAGCGTGATCTCTTGCGCCGTCATTTTGCGCAGCGCCGCGATACGCTGATTTGCCGCCGCGCGCGTTTGCGCCGATCCGAGTTGTGCCGCTTCGGCCAGAGTCTGCTCGCTCTTGTTCGGCAGGCCCAAGGCAAGCTCCGATTGCCCGAGCTCGAGCAGCGCCTCGGAGCTCTGAGGATCGCGCTTGAGCACTTGATCGAGGCGGATCCGCGCGAATGAATAGCGAGACCGATCTTCGTCGCTGGAAGCTTGGACGAGCTCCTGCGGCGTCGTAACGTCCTTCGGATCGAGCTCGGGATAGCCCATCAAGTGCGCGACGCGCGCGGACGGATCCGGGTGATCCTCTAGATACTTGCTGACCGCATCGTTATGCTCGTCCTGCAAGACGGCCAAATGCGCCATCATCGTGACCATCGACTCGGGGTCGTATCCCGCACGCGACATCAGCTGTAGTCCGTATCGATCGGCCTGCAACTCGTCGCCGCGCTGGATCTTCGCCATGATACCCGCCTCGGCCAAGCCGCCGAACTCATAGATGATCGGCGAGAAGATCGAGGCTAGTCCAAAGAGCAAATTGAGAACTTCCGCTTTCGACTCCGTCGTGATGACGTGACGCCGCTCGATATGCCCCGTTTCGTGACCGATGACGCTCGCGATTTCGTCGTCGGACTGTGCGAAGTCAATCAGCCCTTCGTTGACGTAGACGAAGCCGCCCATTGTCGCAAAGGAGTTGATCTGGTCGTCTTTGATGATTTTGATGGAATAGGGAACGTCTTTACGCGCCACCTGATTCCAAAGGTTTCCGGCGACGCTCTGAATGTAAGCATTCAGCAGCGGGTCGGTCTCGATGACGCTGCCGGCGACGATCTCCTGATCGTAGGACTGACCCAGCGCGATCTCTTTTTGGGTCGACATCGCGAGGGCCGGGGGCGGACATAGGGAGCCCAGCAGCGAGAGGATAACGGCGAACGGAACGGTGCGGCGTAACATTAGGCTTTTACCTTACTGTGTATTATATGTGGAAAACCTGAAGAAGTTGCGAGTCCTCTGTGGATGGCGAGGGGGATGCTCCGCATTCTTCGCGCAAAGCGCAGCGTGACACTCTTGCGGGGGAGGCTGGACGGCCTTGAAGTGACGCTGGGCGGTCGCGTCCTCGAAGAGGCCCTCGCGGAGCTGGAAGCTCGTCTTGCAGAACAGCCGAGCTTCTACCGGGGTTCCTCGGCCGTTGTGAATTTCGGTGAAACGGCGCCGACGGCCGCCGATCTTGCACGATTGCGTAACGTGCTGGAAGGTGCCGGCGTGACGATGCGCGCGCTCACCGGCTCCGCTCCCGAACTTCAAGGGCTCGCTGCCGCGGAAGAGCTTCAATACGATCCGCCCGCAGCAAGCCTATCCGAAGAGTCGCGATCGCTGGTTGCCGATTTCGCCGGAGCTCGCAACGACATCGCCACGCGGCGGAAGCGCGGCGAATCGAGCGTGCGCCGAGTCAAGTTGGAGTCCGAGCACGCCCGCTCCCCGGAGCTGCGGCTCGTTGAAGCGCCGCAGGGCACGCTCTACCATGCCGCGACGCTTCGCGGCGGCCAGACGCTGCACCATACCGGAAACATCGTGGTGGTCGGGGACGTCAATCCCGGCGCCGAACTCGTCGCAACCGGCGACGTTCTCGTCTTTGGACGCCTCGCCGGGATCGCTCATGCCGGGGCCGGCGGCGACGAAAACGCGCGGATTTTTGCCGTCGAGTTGGTTCCAACCCAACTGCGGATCGCTCGCTTCATCGGCGCCGACGAAGGATCGAAGCGGCAGAGCGCGCCGCGGCCGGAGGCTGCCGTTGCGCGCGATGGAAAGATCGTCGTCGTGCCGCTCGACGAGGTGAATCAGTTGGAGTCCCGCGGGGCGTCGTCGGCGTGAGCGCGCGCACAATCGTCGTCACCTCCGGAAAGGGCGGCGTCGGCAAGACAACGACCACTGCGAACCTCGGCGCGACGCTCGCGAAGCGCGGGCGGCGCGTCATTTTGATCGACGCCGATATCGGCCTTCGAAATCTCGACTTGGTCCTGGGCCTCGAGAAACGGATCGTTTTCGATTTGGTCGAGGTCGCGGAAGGACGATGTCAGCTCAGACAGGCGCTGATCAGGGACAAACGCTTCGATTCGCTCTCGATCCTCCCGGCGGCACAGACGCGGGAAAAAGATTCGATTACACCGGAACAATTTGCCGCAATCGTCGAGCGCGCGGCCGACGAGGCGGACTACGTGCTGATCGACTCGCCGGCGGGCATTGAGACGGGCTTTCGCAACGCGGTCGCGGGGGCGAACGAGGCGATCGTCGTCACGACGCCCGAGGTGAGTGCGATTCGCGATGCCGATCGCGTCGTTGGGAAGATCGCCGCCGCCGGAAAACCGATTCGTCTTATCGTGAACCGCCTTCGCCCTGAAATGGTGCGTAGCGGCGACATGCTGTCGGTTGACGACGTCTGCGACGTATTATCGGTCGAGCTCGTCGGTATCGTACCGGACGACGAGGAGGTCATCGATACAACGAATCGCGGCGAACCGATCGTGCTGAACGAATCGAATCGGTTGCGAACGATCTACGATAAAATCGCGCGGCGTTTGGAGGGAGAGCTCGTTCCATTTACCAGTTTCGACAACCAGACGCTGTTCGGGCGTCTCATGGACGCATTGAAAGCGGGGTAGCGCGTGCACCAAATCCAAGCCGACGATCCGGCCATCCAGAATCCATCGGCCAGCCCGGAACACGTGGAGTCGAGCCCGGCCAAAAGCGGGCGCGCCATCGTCGTGACTTCCGGCAAGGGCGGAGTCGGAAAGACGACGACGACGGCGAACCTCGGCACGGCTCTTGCACGGCGCGGTGCGCGCGTCGCGATGATCGACGCGGACGTAGGATTGCGGAACCTCGATATCGTGCTGGGTTTGGAGAGCCGCGTGCGCCACCATCTGCTCGACGTGCTGGAGGAACGCGCTTCGCTCGAGGATGCGCTCGTCGCCGATAAGCACACCGACGGTCTCTTTCTGCTCGCCGCCGCACAAGCGCGCGAAAAGGACGACGTAGAAACCGCGAAGATGCAAGCACTCGTTTTGAGTCTGCGCGAGCGCTTCGATTACGTGCTGATCGATAGCCCGGCGGGCATCGAGCTCGGCTTCAGGAACGCCGTCGCCGGAGCGAGCGAAGCAATCGTCGTCTGCACGCCCGAAGTCGCAGCCGTGCGCGACGTCGATCGCGTCGTCGGATTGCTCGGTAATCGCTTTCGGCCGCAGCTCATCATCAATCGTCTGCGGCCGCAACTCGTCCGCAAAGGTAAGATGCTCTCGGTCGACGACGTCAACGGCATTTTGCGGCTGCCGCTTCTCGGCGTGATCGCCGACGAGCCCGAGATCATCGTCACGACGAACCGCGGAGAACCCCTGGCGCTGCGCGCGCAGAGCGTTACCGGCGCCGCGTACCATGCGATCGCCGCGCGGGTCGCCGGCGAGGACGTGGCCGCGCCGATGCCGCCGGAATCGAAAGCGTCGATTTTGGAGCGCATCGGATCGATCTTCGGAGGAAAGCGCCGATGAT
>DASXGO010000352.1:0-3416 GCA_036489055.1 Candidatus Cybelea sp.
GAGCCCGGCGATCAAGTGGCTCCCGGCGAGCGAGCCGACGATTCGAATCAGCAGCGGGTAGAGCGGAAAAAACGCCATGTCGGTGCCTTGGTAACCATGCGTGGCGATGTCGAGATAATGCACGGCGTCCCAACGCCCCCACACGGCGAGCAATGCGTGGGACGATTCTTGCACGTGGACGCCCGCCCGTTGACCGATGATGACGGCCGCGAGCTCGGCGATGACGACGATTGCAAGGCGCGTGGCCGCGAAATCTATGAGTACTTCGCGCACCGTCTGGTTGAACCGGGCGGCGATAAGGACCTTTGCGACGCACCCGAGCGTTAGCGCGAGCAAAAAAAGCCGCGCGCCGTGCGTGAGTTCCGGCGGCAACACGAAGGTGAGCCAAAGCAGCAAGAACGGCAGCCAGGTAATCGAGTCGTATTGCAGCGACCGCACCAGCGTTATGCCCGCGCGACGCGCGAAGTAACGCGCGTAGACGCTCCAGAGAGCAATCGTGGCGACGACACCCGCGAACATGGCGCCGAGGAGCTCGGCTTCGCCGAGGAGACCGTGGCGGCTCGGCACGAGGAGGGCGTACCAAGCAAAAAAGCCGAGGGTCAGCCCGGCGACGGCGACGGCGGCCGGTGCCGCCCAACCCGCAACGAGCAGGTCGCCGAAACGGATCATCGGCGATTGCGTAGGTTGCGAAAGACGGGTTCCGGCGGACACGCGGAAAGTGTGTTTAACAGGAAATGCGGCGCTTCCCTTGTAGCAGAATGACAAATGGCACGGGCGATTATGCGTGCGTTGCTGGACCATCCGGTACATTCCCTCGATTTCGTCAAAGTAACCGAGAGTGCCGCGCTCGCAGCGTCGCGTTGGATGGGTCGCGGCGAGCGAGATGCCGCTGACGGCGCCGCCGTAGAGAAGATGCGCGAAGCGCTCGGCGACATGGAGATCGCCGGCCGAATCGTCATAGGCGAGGGTGAGCGGGACGAAGCTCCGATGTTGTACATCGGCGAGGAAGTCGGAGCGGGCGGCCAAGAGGTCGATATTGCGGTGGATCCGGTCGAAGGTACGAACCTCGTCGCGAACGGTCTTCCCAACGCCATCGCCGTGATGGCGATCGCGGAGCGTGGCGGTCTGCTCCACGCGCCCGATACGTACATGAAGAAGCTTGCGGTCGGGGCGAAGGCCGCGCCGTACGTGCACATCGACGCACCCGTGCGCGAAAATCTCGAAGCAGTCGCGAACGCGCTGGAAAAACCGATCAACGACGTCTGCGTGATCATTCTCGATCGCCCCCGGCACGCCGATCTCATTCGTGACGTGCGCAACGCCGGAGCGCGAATTCGATTGATCTCCGATGGCGACGTGGACGCCTGCATCGCGACGGCGATCGATTCCACGGGAATTCACGTTGCGATGGGGACGGGCGGAGCGCCGGAGGGCGTTCTCGCCGCCGCCGCGATCAAATGCCTCGGCGGCAACTTCATGGGCCGGCTTCAGCCCCGCAACGAAGACGAAGCTCGCCGCGCTGCCGAGATGGGTTTTGACGACGTCGAACGCGTGCTCGAAATCGAGGATCTCGTCCGGAGCAACGACGTGATCTTCTGCGCGACCGGCATCACCGACGGCGATCTCGTGCGCGGCGTGCGTTTCTTCGGCAATCAAGCGCGCACGCACTCGATTCTCGTCCATTCGAGTGGAACCGTGCGGTTCATCGAATCGACGCATCGCCTCGGCGCGCGCCCGCCAGGGCGCTGAACTGGGAATGCATCGCGCGCCGCGCCGGCACGACGTCGTCGTGGTCGGTGCGGGTTCGGCAGGCTACGCAGCGGCTCGAACGGTGCGTGACGTCGGTTGCGACGTCGCGCTGGTGGACAAGGGCCCACTCGGCGGTCTCTGCATCCTGCGCGGCTGCATGCCGAGCAAAACGCTGCTGGCTTCGAGCGACGCACTGCACGACGCGCGCGAAGCGCGGGCGCTCGGCATCGGTATTGACGGCGTCACCGCCGACATGCCCTTCATCGCAGCACGCAAGCGCGAGCTGGTTCGCGAGTTCGCGCAGTACCGTATCGAAGGGATCCACGACTTTCCACTCTACCTCGGGGCCGCTCGTTTTCTTTCGCCGGCGCAGTTGGCGGTTGGCGACGCCGAGGTGCTCGAAGCCAACACGTTCATTATCGCAACCGGAAGTGTGGTTCATGCGGGCATCGTGCCCGGTCTTACCGAGGCCGGCTACGTCGATAGCGATGCGGTCTTAGAGCTCGACGCGATACCCAAGTCCGTCGTCGTGCTCGGCGGCGGTTACACCGCATGCGAGCTCGGGCAGTTTCTCGCTCGGATGGGCGCGCGCACGACTTTGCTGATTCGGAGCGGACATTGCTTGACCGAAACCGACGACGACGTGGGCGATGCCCTAACGCAGTATTTTCGCGAAGAAGATATCGACGTCGTCACCCGCGCGACGCTCGTCGGAGCGGAACGCCGGGATGGCGAGAAGGTCGTCCGGTACCTGCACGGCGGCGAGGCACGGGAGGCGGCAGCTGAGGAGATCTTCTACGCATTAGGACGCGTGCCGGACACGCGGGGGCTCGATCTCGAAAAAGCCGGCGTTGTCTGCGAGCCCGGCGGCGCCGTCACGGTCGATCAGCGCATGCGCACGAGCAATCCCAACATCTACGCAGTCGGCGACGTGACCGCAGAGTATATGCTGGTGCACGTCGCTATTTATCAAGGCGAGGTCGCGGCCCGCAACGCGTGCCTCAACGCGGGCGAAGACGTGGATTACCGAATCGTATCGGCGCATACGGTGTTTACGGATCCGCAGTACGCCGCCGTGGGCCCGACCGAGAAAGAGCTCCACCGCAAGGGCGTAGCATACGTTTCCGGGCGTTACGATTTTGCCGAGCACGGCAAAGCTCAGTGTCTCGGCAAGACCAAGGGCTTTGTGAAGATGATGGCGGCGCGCGACGGCGGGCGGATTCTCGGTGCCGCGGTGTTGGGCGCGCAAGCGTCGGAACTCATCCACGAAGTGATCGTCGCGATGCGCTTCGATGCGACCGTCGATCAGTTCATGCGCATCCCGCATCTCCATCCGACACTCGCGGAAATTTGGACGTACCCGGCGGAGACGTGCGCCGCGCAGCTGGGCCGCAAGCTTCCGGGCGACGAGCAAGTCGAGATGGCGACGAGCGTTCCAATATGACACGCACGCCCGCACGGCTGCGCGTCGCGCTCATTCAGAGCAAGCCGGCCAAAGGTGAGTACGCGCACAATCTCGCCGAAACGAGCAAAGCGTTCGCTCAGCTCTCAGACTGGTCGACGGATCTCGTCGTCCTCCCGGAAGCCGCGCTCACCGGCTACTTTCTCGAAGGCGCCGTCTATGAATTAGCGCTACCGGCCCAAGCATTCGCCCACGATTTGGCGCA
>DASXGO010000054.1:0-8253 GCA_036489055.1 Candidatus Cybelea sp.
AGGGTCCGTTGCGGGATACCTGGAGCATCGACCCGGTGTAGGTAAGCAGACTCGTTTTGGTGCCGTGCGGCGCGTCGCATCCCCACGGCGTGTGGGTCGGGAGATCGACGATGCTCTTCGTCTGCGCCTTGTTGATGAGGGTCGCTCCCGCGATTAAGTCCTGATGTGCGGTGAAGCTGCCGCTCCCTTGCGTCTGAAACATTGCGTCGCCAAGTACGTACTGCTCCGCCATATCCCAATACGGCATGATCGCTTGGGGATCGACGTATTGGTAGGCAGCGGTGGTGTTACCGTGGCAGAGCCCGGGCCCGAGGCCAAACCCGTCCATCTTCCCGCCATCCAACTGCTTGAGGTAACCGCCCAGGTAGCCGTGGGGGAAGTCGCAGCGTTCTTTGAGCTGGACCTTCGCCAGCTGCACGTAGACGTCGCCGCTCGACGTTTTCATCAAGCCTTGCGTCGCGCCGTTCGCACCCGGAAACGTCGCGAACAGGTCGTCGAAGCTTCGATTCTCTTGAATGACGACGATGACGTGCTGAATATACTTGGAGCCGCTCTTCTTGTGCGAGGTCTGCTCCGGAAGCGGAGAGGTCACAGACGCGCCGCCGCTACCGGCACAAGCGACCGTCGCCAGCGCGGCGGTCAAAACCAATAGCATCCGGGAATGGCGCGGCAGCTCCAAAGCATTCGGAGCCTTCGCCACACGCGTGGCGTACCTTTCAGCTAACCGTCGCGCCTTGCTCGCTAGCTCGCGGGAAAGCGATGGCGGCGCTCACGGCCGCGGCGAATGCAAGCAAGGCCGACAGCATCATTGCGGCCCGAAAGCCGCTCAGATACGACGCCCCAGCGGTTACCAGCAAGCCCAACAGCGCGACGCCGATGAGTCCCGCCGTCCGCGCGACCGCATTGTTGATTCCCGAGGCGACGCCGGCGTGCTCTACCGGGACGGAGTTCATGACGCTCGTCGTCAGCGGCGCGACGAAAAGGGCGCCGCCCAATCCGAGAATCGTTGCGGCGGGAAAGAACGTCGTCCAATACGACCCAGCGTTGCCCGGAACGGCAAATGCAATGAAACCGGCAGCGGCAAAGAGCGCGCCGAAGAGCAGCGGGGTTCGGGCGCCGCTGCGTGCGACGAGTCCCCCCGACCAATGCGACGCTGCGACGAGAATGGCGACGAAGGGCAGCAGCGCTGCGCCCGCCTCGGTCGGCGTGTAGTGGTGCACGTTGATGAGGACGAACGGAACGAAGTACAAGCTCCCGCCCAGCGCCGTATAGAGCAGGAACGTATAGACGTTTGCTCCGCTGAAGCTGCGCGACGCGAAGAGATCGCATCGCAGCATCGGATCCGGGATTCGTCTTTCCACCACGACGAAAAGCGTGAGAACGGCGAGTCCGGCTGCGACGATTCCAAGCGGCGCGGCGGAGATGCGTCCGGCGTTCATCGCAATCAAACCATAGACGACCAAGCCGAGTCCCACCGTGGCGAGCACCGTGCCAAGCACGTCGATCCTGCGATCGCTCGACTCGTCGCGGCTTTCGGACACGTGTTTGGCGAGTACAAAGACGACGCCAAGCGCGATGGGGAGATTGATCAAGAAAACGTATCGCCACGAGAAATCCTGAGTGAGCCACCCGCCGATCACGGGGCCGAGCGCGCTCGTCAGCGCGCTGAATCCCGACCAGAGACCAATCGCGCGCCCGCGGTTTTTTTCGTCGTACGCGGCGCTCAGGAGCGCGAGACTGCCGGGCGTCGCGAGTGCGCCGCCGATGCCCTGCACGCAGCGAGCTGCGATCAGCGTCGCGATGTTCGGTGCGAGCGCACAGCCGAGCGACGCGACCGCAAAGATGACGATGCCGATCGTAAAGATTCGCCGTCGCCCGTAGAGGTCGCCGAGCGCACCGCCCGAGAGAATCAGGGCGGAGAGAAAGAGCGCATAGCTTTCGATCACCCACTGCGTCTGACCGGCCGTCGCGTGCAGCTCGCGCTGTATGATTGGGAGCGAGACGTTGACGGCAGTGCTGTCGATGAACGTCATCGAGGAGCCCAAAATCGCCGCAACGAGTACCCACGGCACCTTCACGCCCGGGCCGTTCCCGATAACCGCGGCCGTGTCATTCTAAGAGGATGGCACTAGGATAAACTCGAGCGTCGGAGTCGAAGGAGCGCTGCATGAGCGTTTTCGATCGGCCCTTGCGCGACGCAATACTAGCGGCGGCGGATAACTTGCTCGTGCGCCGCACGGTCACGCGGTACGGCATGCGGCTTGGCGCACGCCGCTTCGTCGCGGGTGAGACTGCGCAAGAGTTCATGGCCGCAGCGCGCGAGGCTAACGCGCAGGGGTTCGCAGTAGCGGCAACGATTTTGGGCGAGAGCGTCGGCGAGCGCGACGAGACGCTGGCGGTAACGCGCCGCTATTGCGCGCTTCTGCGCGCGTTTGCCGATGAGGGGCTCGACGCGAACGTCGCGTTCAAGCTTACGCACGTGGGCCTCGACATCGATACCGGGCTGGCACTCGACAATGCGTCGCGAATCGCCGCTGCGGCGGCGGCCGGCAGGCGCTCGGTACGGATGGACATGGAGCAGTCGCGGTACGTCGATCGAACGCTCGACATCTTCCGCCGGTTGCGCGAAGCGTACGACAACGTCGGCTTCGTGCTGCAGTCGTATCTCTATCGCAGCGAGGCCGATCTCGCTGCGGTACTCCCGCTGGCGCCCAACCTTCGACTCGTGAAGGGCGCTTATCTCGAATCCTCGGACGTCGCCTATCCGCGCAAGCAGGACGTCGATGCCGGCTACGTCAGGCTGCTGGAAACCGCGCTCACGCACGACGGCTACACGGCAGTCGCCACTCACGATCCGGCGCTGATCGCGCATACCGCCGAGTTTGCCGCCGCGCGCGGACTGCCCAAACAGGGCCGTTTCGAATTCCAAATGCTCTACGGCATCGGGACGGGTCTGGCGCGAACGATGCTCGAACGCGGTTACCGCGTGCGGCTCTCGATACCGTTCGGGGAGTACTGGTTTCCGTATTTGATGCGGCGTTTGGCCGAACGGCCCGCGAACCTCGCATTCTTTCTGAAGGGCGCTTTTTCGAAGTGAAGGGCATCTACGCCGCCGTGCTGACACCGGTCGACGATCGCTTTGCACCCGACTCGAAACGCGCGGTGCCGTACTATCGCGATCTGCTGCAACGCGGCTGCGACGGGCTCAACCTGCTGGGAACGACCGGAGAAGCGATGTCGTTCAGCATCAAGCAGCGCGCCGGTTTCATGGAGGCAATCGCGGCGAGCGGCCTTCCGATGCCGCGAATGATGGTCGGCACCGGCGCGGCTTCGCTCGAGGACGCCGTGACGCTTACGGGAACCGCTTTCGCATGCGGCTTCGCGGCTGCGTTGATCATGCCGCCATTCTTTTTCCGCGATGCCGGCGACGACGGGATTCTGCATTTTTATGCTACCCTCTTCGCGCGAGCGAATCCGCCGCGCAGCGGCGTGCTGCTCTACAACTTCCCACGCATGAGCGGTATTGCATTCCGTCCGCCCTTTGTCGCGCGGCTGCTCGCCGAGTTTCCGGAGACCATCGTAGGCATGAAAGATAGCTCGAACGACGCGCGTCTCCAAACGGAGATCCTGGCGGCGCATCGCGGTTTCACGGTTTTCCCCGGCTCGGAGGGCGATCTGGCGGCGGCAAAGCGCCGCGGCGTCGCCGGATGCATCTCGGGCAGCGTCGCACTTTGGCCGGAACTTGCGCGGAGCGTCTTTCGCGACGGCGACGACGCGCAGGGAGAACGGCTTGCGAAACGTCGCGCGGCGCTCGAGGACGTGCCGTTTATTCCCGCGGTGCGTTATCTCACCGCGCGGGAACGCGGCGAACCCCAATGGGAACGGGCGATACCGCCGCAGCGTTCGCTAACGGCGGAAGAACGCAGAGCGTTGGGATCCGAGCGCGAACGCGGTTAGGTTGCCGTTGAGATCCGAGCAGTAGACCCAGCCGTCGACCACAATCGGACTCTGCCAGTGTACGGGTCCGAATGGTTTACCCGATCCGTACGCGGAGCTGTTCCAGAGAACGTTACCGTTTCCGGCGTTCAGCGCGACGACGGCGCCGTCATACGCCAGGAAGACGATGCCGTTTGCGACGACCGGCGACGTGCCCTCACCACCGGTCTGGGCCGGACTCGCCTGCCAGATCTGCACGAGCTGGCTCTGACCGGAAGCACTCGTTTTTAGCTTGTATGCAATGACGACGTACGAGAAACCTAAATAGATCCATGCATTACCCGACGAGTCGCTCGCGACGGCCGGCGACGAGAAGAGCCCTTGCGGCAAGTCGACGAGCTGCAACTCGTTGCCGACGCCCGGAAGCGCGGCGCGGTTGACGAGCTTGAGCACGGCATCCTTTCCGCCTTGAACGAGCATCAAAGGCGTCTGGCTTTGCGATTGCGCGGGCAGCATCGCCGGCGACGTACTGCCGAGATCGACGTCACCCCGTTGAAGTTGTGCATAATCGGTCGGGGTATAGCTGCCGACCAGCGTCAAAAGATCCGCGCTGAGCGAAACGACGGAATCGCCGTAATCCTGACCGCCGCTGTTCGCGTCGAAGTCACCGTTGCCGGTCGAAGCGTAGACGCGACCGCTCATCGACGACTCCGGGTCGACGACCGCGCCGCCCCGTGCCCAAATTCCCGAGCGCTGCTGCGAACAGCCGCTGCCACTCAGCAAACGGTGCTTCTTGCTGCAGAGCGAATTAAAGACGGTCCTCTTGCCGGTACTCAGGTTGATCGCGACCACGTGCCCGTCGTACGGCGTGGCGTCGCCATCGTAACCGGAAATCGTCGCATAGAGATACCCGTTTGCAACGTTGAGCGGCGATTCGTTCGCCTCGGTGCTCGGAATCCGGGTGATCCGCGCGGGGAAGCCCTTACCGTGCATCTCGTGTCCGTTCGAAGCGTTGAGCTTATGCACCATGCCGTCGAGACCGGGAGCGTAGATTGCTTTACCCGACGGGTCTTCGGCGGGCGTCGAGTGCGTGTAGTTCGGTCCGTGCGTCGCGAAGTGCCAAACGATCTTGCCGGTTGTCGCGTCGATGCCGAAGGTCTCGCCGTTCGTTGCAGTTTGGTAGAGCATCGCCCGCTTCGAGCGCCCGACGCGAACGCGCTCGATGAAAATCGGGGTCGAATCGGCGGTGGCGCCGAGTGAGGTCTGCCAACGCTCGCGCAGGCGGTGGACGTTAGCGACCGTCAGCGTCGTTTCCGCGGTGTTGAAGCTGCTTCGCGCCGGATCGAATCCGAAGACCGGCCAATCCACGGCGCGTGCCGTCGACGTCGTCAAAAGAAGGAATAGAACGGCGAACGCTGCGGTAACCGATTTGCTCATGGTGCCAGGTTGGCGGCCGGTTCGTTTGGCCCTGCGTTTTTACGAGGACTTCGGACGGCCGAACTTCAAGCTGGCGGCATGCAGGTCCGGCCGCGCATTCCCGACACGCAGCAACGCCGGTCGCTCGAAAAACGGCGCAGCATTCGCGAGATTGTGTTCGGGATGCAGGACGGCATCCTAACGACGCTTGGGATCATAACCGGCGTCGGCGTCGCCGAAGGCGATCGCTCAGCGGTTTTCATCAGCGGATTTTTGGCGCTGCTCGCCGGCGCGCTTTCGATGGGCGTCGGGGAGTACCTGGGCCGCAAGTCGGAGCGCGAAGTCGTTGCGGCGACGATCGATCTGGAACGGCGCGAGATGGCCGACGATCCGCAGGGTGAGTTCAGCGAACAGGTCGCGTTCTATAAGCTCAAGGGTTTTAGTTCAGAGGAAGCCGAGATGATCGTCCGCCGGTTGACGCAGCATCCCGAGATCTTCCTCTATGAAATGGTACGCGACGAGTTCGGCATCGATCCGCGCGAAGCCGAAGATAGCGGGTTGCGCGCGCCGCTCTCGATAGCCGGCTCATTTGCGCTCGGTTCGCTGCTCCCGATTATCGCCTTCACGCTTCCGCTCTCGATCGGCGCGTCGACGCTCGTCTCGTTGCTCTTTGCTTTGACCGGTCTCTTCACGGTAGGGTATTACGCGGGAACGCTGAGCGAGCGCAACCCGCTCGGGAAAGGATTTGAAGTCGCGCTCTACGGCTGCGGCGTCTTCGCCGTCTCGTATCTGGTCGGTCATTTCATCCCGCCGCTCTTCGGCCACGCGCCGGTCGCGGTCGGCGGCTGATGGTAGTCGTCCATGCCCTCGCCGCCGGCCTCGTACAGGCGGCGGCATTCTTTTGGGACAGCCTTTTCGGATTGATCTTCGGTTTCCTGATTTCGGCGATCGTTCAAGTTATGCTGACGCCCGCGACGATGGAGCGCTATCTCGGTCCGGGTCTCAAAGGCTTACTCTATGGGGCCGGGTTCGGGATCATCTCGTCGGCATGCTCGTACGGTGCGGCCGCGGCGGCTCGTGGCTTCTACCGCAGCGGCGCCGACGCGCGTTCCGTCTTCGCCTTCCTAATTTCATCGACCAACATGAACGTCGCGATCGTCATTCTGTTTTGGTCGCTTCTAGGTTGGAAGTTTGCCTTTGCGGAATTTTTCGGCGGCGTCATCATTATCGTTGTCGTGACCGTAGGGCTGTCGCTCCTTTTTCGCGGCGGCTCCTTGCAGCGGCTGCAGCGCGGATACGTAGAAGCCGACCCTCCTCAAAACGATGAAACCTGCGAGCATCATCACCACTCCGAGCAAGCACCGCGCCGCCGTTGGGACGCGGTGGCGGATACGGCGTTGGCCGACGTGCGGATGCTTCGCACGGAGTTGATCGTCGGTTATCTCATCGCCGGTTATGCGGCGGCGCTGATACCACCGGGATGGCTTGCGGGCGCGCTGCACGCCGTTGGCTCCGTTCCGTTCGCCGGTTACGTGCTGCTGCTCGCCACCGGTTTGGCAATTGCGATTGCGACGTTCGTTTGCTCGATGGGAAACGTCCCCGTTGCGCGATTTCTTGCAAACGCGGGAATCCCGCTCGGCGCCAATACCGCGTTTATTTACGGCGATCTTTTGATTCTGCCGTTGATCGCGATTTATCGAAAATCTTTTCCGCCGCAGATCGCGACGACGTTCGTTGCGCTCTTTGCAGTCGGCGCGATGATCGCCGGTGCGGTGATGGAAAAGTTGATCGGTAGCACGCTAGGCGGCGTTACGATGGGTTCCATGGTAATCAACGATCGAATCACATTCATATTAAACATGTTTTCAATTGCAGCCGTGCTGGTGGTTGCATTCGCATCACGACGAGCCGCTCTAATGTTCCGCTAATAATAACCCGTTAATTGCGACTAGTTTGGGCGACAATACGAGCATGTTACACTTAGTTCTACTCGCCGCGCTCGGAACGGGCGCCGGAACACGACCGATACCGCACCCGGTTCCGCCGCCGCGAACCGCACCAGCTCGGCCACCGCGCGCGCCACATCCGCCGCCTAGAACTCACCCGCCGCGGGCGCACCAGCCGACGCGGCCGCAACCGCCTCCGATCAAGCCGGTCCCGGTAAATCCTGGCGGCGGCTAGTCGATAACAGATAGTAACGGAGCAATCATCCGCGCCTCGGCGGAGCAAGAAAAAAGAAGCTCGCCGGGGCGCGTCACTTTATAGAAAAACGGAGCGTTATCTCGGCGTGAACGTACCGCGAGCGGCCGCAATCTTGGCGACCCTCCTCGTTTCGGTTGCTGCGGTCCCCGACGATCTCGGCAGTAGCTTGCAATCGATGGCCGCGTCGTATTATCGGCATGCGGGAGAGGTTGCAAGCGTGACGGGCGCCGACACGGCGATGGATTATTACGATCGCCTGCTCGACGATGCCGCGTCGCTTAGGGAGCATGCACCGAGCCGGTATCCGGCCGAGCTGTGGGAAAGCAGCCGGCGCGCAGCGGCGCAACTCGATTTGAGCCTCGCCGCGCAGTTGGTGCAGCGCTCGTACCAACCGATGGCCGTTATCCGCGGCCTCGGCGAAACGTTCGTTCGCTCGAGCAAAGACGGAACGCTGCAACCCGTTGCCGTTTACGTTCCGACGGGGTATTCCGCCGGGAAACCCGCGCCGCTGATCGTGTTCCTACACGGGAATCAGCAGGCAGAATCGCATCTGCTCGCATCGGAAAATTTGCGTCAGCTCGCCGAGAGTACCGGCACGATCGTCGTCGCGCCATATGGACGCGGTGCCTACGATTTCCGGGGCGTGGAAAGCGACGTCTACGACGCATATGAGGCGGCGGGGCGCGCGTTTGCGATCGA
>DASXGO010000063.1:0-3771 GCA_036489055.1 Candidatus Cybelea sp.
CATTGCCGGTGGGCTACGAAGCACAGATCCGGCCGCGCAGCGGACTCGCGATTCGCTGCGGTGTGACCTGCTTGAACGCACCCGGAACCATCGACGCCGATTTTCGCGGCGAGCTGCAAGTCGTGCTGGCGAACTTCGGAAACGAGCCGTTCGTCGTGCGGCGCGGCGATCGCTTCGCACAGCTCATCGTCGGTCCGGTAGCGCGCGCCGGATTCGAATTGGTCGAAGAGCTTCCGCCGACGGTGCGCGGCGCCGGCGGCTTCGGTTCCACCGGCGTTTCGGCATGAAAACCTATATCGTCGGCAAAGGCGCCGTCGGCACGTATCTGGGCGACTTGCTGCGGGGCATCGGCGTCGAAGTCGCGTACGCGCCGCGCGCTCTGGACGACGTGCGTCCATTCGATGCCGACGTCGCGCTCCTTGCGACGAAATCGTACGATACCGAAGGCGCGATCGAGACGCTGCGCAAGGCGATTGAGTATCCGCAGAAGTGCGTCTTCATCTCGCCGCAAAACGGCGTCGGCAACGAAGAGCGCATCGCCGCGGCATTCGGGGCAGACAACGTGGTGGCCGCCGCATTGACAACGCCGATCGATCGCGATCGCGACGGCAATGCGCGTCCGGCAAAAGAAGGCGGCCTGGCGCTGGCGCCGATCGGTGCGAACGCCTATAACTGGCTCGCTGCAACGTTCGCGGGCACGGGGCTCACCGTGAAGGTCGTCGAGGATTGGCGCAGCTTGAAGTGGAGCAAGCTCGCGCTCAACGTCGTCGCCAATGCAAGCTGCGCGATCCTCAACGTGCTGCCGAATCGCTTCGTGCATTTCGACAAGATTTTCACCCTCGAGATTCGCATGATTCGCGAGGTCCGTACGGTCATGCAGGCGCTCCATATCGAGGCGATCGACCTGCCGCGCTATCCGGTCCGCGCGCTCTTCGGCGCGGCAACCCTTCCCACGCCGGTTTCGCGAACGCTGCTGGCGCATAGCATCGCCGGAGCTCGCGGCACCAAGCCGCCCTCGTTGCTGATCGATCTCCGTCGCGCCCGGCCGCAGACCGAGGTAGACGTCCTCAACGGTGCCGTGGCGGCCGCCGGGCTGGAATTGCGCGTGCCCACGCCGGTGAACGCCGTCTACGCTCGCGTGCTCAACGACATCGCGCACACCCCGCCGCTTTGGGCGAAGTATCGCGAGCACCCGGACCGGCTGGAGGCAGAGGTCGAAGCCGAGGTGAAACGCGTCAAAGTATTAGCTCGTTAGAACGAGCGGAGGCTATGCGCGACCCCAATGTTCCCGAATCCCTCGAAGGCTGGTGGATTCTCCATCGGATGTTTGGATTCGACCGCCGGCGCTGGGATGCGCTGCCCGAAAAGCGACGCGATAAATACGCCGGCCACGCCGCCGACCTCGTCGATCATTTAAAAGGCAGCGATGACGGCGACGTCGGTCTGACTCAGATCGTCGGACACAAAGGCGATCTGATGCTCACACATTACGCGCGCACTTTCGACGGCCTTACCTACGCGCAGACGCTCGTCGACAAGCTCGAGCTGCGCGATTTTCTGGTCGCACAGGGATCCTACGTTTCCGTTTTGGAGCTCGGCCTCTACGATGCAACCGGAAAGATCCATGCCGAGCTCAATCAACGCGGACTCGCGCCGCAGTCGCCGGAATGGATCGCCGCGTTCGACGAGCTGACGCGCAAGCAGGCCGAGAGCCCCTACGTCGCGCCGCGCCTTTGGGCCAAGATCCCGGCGCGCCGGTATCAATGCTTCTATCCGATGAGCAAACGGCGCGGCGAAGTGCAGAACTGGTACATCCTCGGTTTTGAGGCGCGCGCCAAGATGATGAGCGCGCACGGCGTCGTCGGACGTTCGTACCATAACCGCGTGACGCAAGTCATCTCCGGCTCCATCGGCTTCGACGATTTCGAATGGGGTGTCGATCTCTATGCCGATGACCCGCTCGTTTTCAAGAAGCTCGTCTACGAAATGCGTTTCGACGAGGCGAGTGCGCGTTACGGCGAGTTCGGTGCGTTCTGGGCCGGCTTGCAATTCTCGCCGGGCGAGCTGCACGCGTTTCTCGACGGCGACGCGATTCCGCAGTTCAACGCGGTGTCACCCTGAGCGTGTCGAGCGGTGTCACCCTGAGCGTGTCGCGCGGTGTCACCCTGAGCGTGTCGAAGGGCGACACCGCGATCTAGGGCGCGGCGACGGTGTACGGTCCGCTTCCAAGTGGGATCGGACGGCTTACCCTTCCCGTGCCAAGGTCCAGCAGAACGCACGAGTTGTCCCGGTGCGAGACGACCGCGGCAACACGCCCGTTAGAGGTGATGCCAATCCCATAGGGTGCGCCGCCGACCTCGATCGGCGGGGCGGCAACGTCGGTTCGCAGATCGATCGGGGTAATCGTCGAGTTGGCGTAGTTGCTAACGTATGCGGTTTTTCCGTCCGGCGTTATCGCGATTTGCATCGGATAAACGCCGACCTTAATCGGCGGTAGTGCGCGCTGGTTCTCCCCGAGTTCTATCGGAGTCACGTCGCCTTCCGCGCCGCTCACGACGTAGAGCCGCTTTCCATCGGGGGCTATCGCAATGCCCGTGGGTCGTGGCCCCACGTTGATTGCCGTGCCGGTGGTGCGAGTGCGAAGGTCGACCGGCGTTACCGTGTTCGACCCACGATTCGAAACATAGAGCGTTAGGCCGTCGGGGGCAATCGCGATCGTATGGGGTTGAAGTCCCACACCAATTGTGCTCCCCGTTTGTAGCGTTCTCACGTCGATCGGTTGGATCGTGCCGTCGTCTGCGTTTGAGAACCAGAGTGTCTTGCCGTCGGGCGTCAACGCAAGCCCGTTCGGAGATGACCCGGCCTTGATTGTCGCGATCGCTTTGTCGCGGTTCGTATCGATCACGCTGATCGAGCTGCCGCCGAGATTCGCGACGTAGAGCCGCGTGGCGTCCGCGCTCAAGACCGCATCGCGCGGATACTCCCCAACCGCAATCTGCGGCCCCGTTTCGCCGGTGGCGAGATCGACCGGAGTGATGGAGTTGCCGAACGCGTTTTCGGCATAGACCAGCTGGGGCCGCTCGCCGTTGCGATCGATTCGTACGCTAACCGGAAGCTCCGCAAGACGCACGCCGCTTGAAGCGATGCCGCGGATGACGATCGTGTAGTAGCCTGCGTGCAGCGAGGCGTCGGCGGAAACACGCAGAGGTGCGGTGCCGATCTCGCCGGCGGCAAGCCTGATGTACTCTGCAGATCGCACGTGAAGGCCCGGGGACGCGGTGGCGAGCCACGCGACGTCGCTGGATGCAGTTCCGGTACGGTTCGAGACTGCGAGGTCGAGGGTCTTCGAGGCGCCTGCGCCCATCCGTAGTGCGACCGGCGCTGATACCGTCACGGCAGTGGACGGCGGCAAGGTAAGCGGTACGGTTGCGAAGGACGGCGGCGCGTTGCCGACGCCGTCAGCCCAGTGCGGATTTGGTGCGTCTCCGACGCTCGCGTCGAGACGGAGCGTTCCGCGATTTGGTACGCTGACCCAAGCGCTTCGCACGAATGCGCCGTTGACGCGCAGGCCTTGAATATAATTGCCGCCGGTACCGCTCCGGGATGTTGCGACGGCAATCGTCGGTTCGTTCGGCGAGCGCAGCACGACGGAAGAGAAGAGCGGCGTACCGACGTCCAGGTAGCGGACCGCCGAATTTTGCGGATAGAGTCCAATTGCGCACCAGACGTACCACGCGCTCATCGTTCCAAGATCGTCGTTGCCCGGGAGAC
>DASXGO010000073.1:0-3895 GCA_036489055.1 Candidatus Cybelea sp.
GGCGTTGGCAAAGAGTGCCGCCATTCCGCCGAGCATGAGGCCGTTGGTCGCGATGATGTAGATCGTCAACACACCCAGCGTTGCGCTGCCGGCGAACGCGATGATCGCGACCTTCACGTTGTTCGTGATGATCAGCGCGGACATCGTCGGCGCGAAGCTCGGATCGATCGCGAAGTTCGAATCGTGCAGGCTCTTGCGGATCTTCTCCGAGACGAGCATCTTCGGCAGCAGCGCATAGGCATCGATCGGATGCGTTCGCACCAGCACGTAGGCCACGACCGCGCATGCCACCGTGATCGCCGTGCAGATCGCAAAGTAGGGCAACGAGCGGCGAAATTCTTGCGGAAACGTTTGCGTGTAGAACGTCGCGATTCGCCGCCAACTGCTTTCGGGAGCACGCGCGTAGACGTGCGCGTGCGCGCGCGCTACGGTGCGGTTCAGATATTCGAGGAGCGCGCCGTCGAAGCTGCGGCCTTGCGCGTAGGCGAGATCGCTCGTGGTTGAACGGTAAAGCCGGCCCAGCTCGAAGATTTCGTCGGGCGAGAGCGATTGCACGCCGCGCCGATCGACGCGCCGCAGCAGCGCATCGAGGCGCTGCCACGTGTCGGATCGCCGCTGCACGAAAACCGCTTGCGTCAACGCTGAAGAGTTGGCGGGGCCGGCCCGTCGAACCTCGCACGCGTGGATCGGACGCTTGAGGTACGTACGCCCGAGAGCATCGCGTTCAGCTACGAGCTGGCGGGCCTGGGAAGCCGGTTTCTCGCGCTCGTCGTCGATCAGGCGATCCAGATCGTCGTGCTCGTCGCAATCTTCGCGGGGCTCATCTTCTGGGCAGTGCGCGGCCTTCCGCGCCAGAGCCCGCCTCTCGCCGATATGAAGCTCGCCGAAAGCATTGCGATCGCGGTATTCGTCGTCATCTCGTTTGCCGTGCTGTTCGGCTACTTCATCGTCTTCGAAGCGGTCTGGAACGGGCAGACTCCCGGCAAGAAGCTGCTCGGCATCCGGGTCGTACGCGACGGCGGCTACCCGATAGACTTCGGCGCGTCGCTGATTCGCAACCTCATCCGCGTCGGCGAACAGCTCATCGGCTATTACGCGATCGCCGCGATCAGCGCGCTGATCTCACCGGAGAACAAGCGCATCGGCGATCTGGCCGCCGGCACGATCGTGGTGCGCGATGCTCGCCTAGCGCAGCCCACGGAGCTGCGGCAGCGCGCCGAACAACCGGCTTACGCGGCGACGACCTATCTCAGCGGCGAAGAACGAGCGCTGGTCAAACGATTTATCGAGCGCCGCGGTGCGCTAAGTGACGACCGGCGCCGCGAGCTCGCGTGGGATCTCGCATCGCGCTTTCGAAAACGCGTCCCGCCCGAACTCGCGCGGTTGCCGGACGAAGCGTTGCTCGACCGCCTCTAGCCCGGCGACACGTGTTCGATATGCTCGCGGCCCCATTGCCGCAAGCTTTCGACGATGGGAACGACCGAACGGCCGTAGCTCGTCAGCGAGTAGGTTACCGGCGCGGGAACCGGCCCTGACTCTTGCCGATCGACGATGTCGTCGGCGACGAGCTCGCGAAGCTGCTCGGCAAGAACCTTCTTGGAAATATCCGGCATCGCATCGAGCAACGCGGCAAAATGCTTCGGCGATTGCGCGAGGTGAAAGACGATCAAGCCCTTCCATTTCCCGCCGAGCGCAGCCATGGCGGCGGTAATGGGGCAATCGCTTACGGGGTTTGGGCGCCGTTCACGCAGCATGGTAACCTCGAGGTAACTTCTAGCGCGCGATGGAGCGATCCCGTACGATGGCTGCCGGCATGGGCATTCTAAAGTTCGCGCTGGCGCTGTTCCTCGTTCCGCTCCTGTCCGGCGCTGCACCGGCACTACCCTATGCGCCCGCGCACGATGGGGCGCACGATTTCGACTTCGAAATCGGAACGTGGAACATCGCACCCGGCGGGGACGTTCACGTCGTTCACCCCATCTGGCAGGGGAAGGCGAGCATCGCCGAGCTGTTGATCGAACACCCTGCTCCGCACTTCGCCGGGTCGTTGCTGCGGCTCTACGATCCGCAAAGCCGCCAGTGGCGTATCTATTGGGCATCGAGTAAGGACGGCTCCGTCGATTCACCGCTCGTGGGCGCGTTTGCGAACGGCCGCGGCGAATTTTCGAGTAACGCCGTCCGCGTCGTCTACTCCGACATCACGTCGTCGTCGTTTCGAATGGAACAATCGACGTCGGCCGATGGCGGCAAGTCGTGGAGAACCGATCCGGTTCAAACGTTTACCCGGCGCGCGCCGCTGCCGCAATCTGCCGTAGACGCGACTGCCGGCGGCCACCAGCACGACTTCGACTTCGAGTTCGGCGATTGGCACGTTCATCTGCGGCGCCTCGTGCATCCCTTATCCAGGTCGTCAGCCTGGATCGAACTCGACGGAACGTCGGTGCTGTACGAGCTCTGGAACGGCAAGGCGAATTACGGCGAGCTGAACGTTGCGAACGCAACGAGTGCGATCGAAGGACTAACGCTTCGTCTTTACAACCCGGTATCGCAGCAGTGGAGTATCTACTTCGTCAACCGGCGCGCGCCCGAGCTCGGCACGCCGGTGGTCGGCCGTTTCAGCAACGGCCGCGGCGAGTTCTACGATCGAGAGAGTTTCAACGGCAAACCGATCGCGGTCCGGTTCGTCTTTGACGAAATCACGCCGGCCTCGTTCCGGTTCGTGCAATCGTTCTCAGCGGACGCCGGCAAAACGTGGGAGCCCAACTGGATCGCCGTGTTTCATCGGAAACCGCAGGGCGACGTAGACGAACGCAGCCACAAATAGCGGGTACATCAAGACGCTGGCTTCGGTGCCGAGCGAGCCGCCGGTCACCCACGCCGGCCCCGGAAATGAAACATCGAGCAGATGCGCGACCGGCACCTGGCCGCCGTTGCGCGTGCCGATAACGAAAATCTGCATGAAGTCGAACGCCGTATGCAGACCGACGCCAAACCACAGGCTGCCGGTGCGCAGCACGCTGAAGCAGATCAGCATCCCGAACGCAAAGAGCGTGATGCAATCCCAGATGTTTTCGCCCGGCTTGAAAAAGTAATGCTCGCCGGTAAACCATAGCGACAGCACGACCGCGGCTGCCCAAAAGCCGATTCCTCGACCCAGCGTCTGCAACAAGTATCCGCGAAACCACATCTCTTCGCTCAAGCCCACGATGACCATGGCCCCGAACCACGCTGCAGCCGCGCCGACGAGCGCCCAGCCGTGCAGCGCAAGACCGGCGACCCGCATTCCACCCAGCGCAATCATGAGCAACGCGACAATGCCTGGCCAAACCGTTCCGACGGCCAAGCCCTCCCAGAAGCGCGCGCGGAACGCCTCCGCGACCGGCAGGCCGTAGTCCCAGACGCCGCGGCCTTCGAAGTAGCCGAAGAGTGCCGTTAGCACGACCACCATAAAGAGCGTTGCCAGCTCGAAAAGCGCGATGAGCGCAGCGCTCAGGCCGTTCCCGACGTGCCAGGCACGCAGCACTCCACCGACAGCATTGCCGAGCAGCGGCTGCAGCGCCAGCTCTCCCACGATCCAAAAGAGCGCCGCGTTCCAAATCGCTCGCGCTCTGCCATCAAGCCCCGGCACCGCTCTCGTCACAAGCTCACTATACGCCGTCCCGCTGCTCCGGAGCTATCAATAAGTTTTGAAACCGCCGCGTCGAAGGACGTCGCATGGTGGCTCTCGTGCTCGCATACCAGCTGCTCGCGGCGGCGCCCCAGTGTAATGTGGGCACGACCTACGATATGCGGACGTGCTGGGCAAAGGCGAGCGACGCCGCTACCGCCGCGCTCAAATCGACGTATGCTGCGGCTGAGGCTGCCTTGAGCAAACGAGGCTCTACCTCGAACGTCT
>DASXGO010000080.1:0-4941 GCA_036489055.1 Candidatus Cybelea sp.
GCCTTACGCTACGATGCCGCCGTAGGCGGCGCGATTCCGGTGCTGCGAGTTCTAAACGAAGCGCTGGCAGGCGACCATATCTTGCGGATCGCGGGCGTGCTCAACGGCACGTGTACGGCGATTCTTTCCGCGATGGAAGCCGGAAGCAGCTTCGACGCCGCGCTCGCGCAGGCACAGCGGCTCGGCTATGCCGAGACCGATCCGCGAAGCGATATCAACGGCGTCGACGTTGCGCACAAGCTGGCGATCCTCGTGCAGACGGGCTTCGGCATACCGCTGCTCTCACCACAGATTCCAGCTCGCGGCATCGCCGAGATCACGCAAGCCGACGTCGCCGCGGCGCAGGAGCGTGAGAAGCGCATTCGGCTCGTAGCCTGCGCGACGCGCACCGCGGACGGCGTGCAGGCGGAAGTAACGCCGCGGCTGTTGCCGGCCGCCGACGAGTTTGCGCGCACGCAAGGCGTCGAAAACGTCGTGCAGATCGACGCGCGCGACGCGGGCCGGCTCGTCCTTCGCGGCGACGGCGCCGGCGGAGCGGCGACCGCGTCGTCAGTCCTCGGCGACATCGTGGCCGTTCTTCGCGCGATCGAACCAGCTGCTCCGGCATTGGCGACGGCATGATGAACGAACGCCCGATTTCGATCGGTAAGCTCGAGCTCGACGGCGGGGCACGGCTGCGCGCGGTCGAGCAGCGCGTCACGATCTATGGCGAGCCCGCACCCGACGGCTCGAACGTCGTGCTCGTCGAGCACGCCTTGACCGGCTCCGGCCGGGCGCACGAGTGGTGGCCCGGCATCGTCGGAGCCGGCGCGCTCTTCGATCCCACGCACTGGTGCATCGTCGGCATCAATGCGCTCGGGAGCTGCTACGGATCGACCTGCCCCACGACGCGCATCACGGTGCGCGACATCGTCCGGGCCGAGCAGCGCGCGCTGACGCAGCTCGGCATCGAGCGAATTCGCGTCGCCATTGGTGGTTCGCTCGGCGGAATGCGGGCGCTGCAATGGGCGATCGACGCCCCCGAGCGTTTGCAATCCGCGATCGTCGTCGGCGCGCACGACCACATGAGCGCGATGGGCATTGCGCTTAACGCGCTGCAGCGGGAAGCGGTGGCGACTGATCCAACGCACGGGCTCCGGCTCGCTCGCAAAATCGCCATGCTGACGTATAAGAGCGAGGAGCTCTTGACGAGCCGTCACGGACGGCGCCCGGATCGCCTCGGTCGCGCATTGTACGACGTCGAGGGCTACTTGGAACACCAAGCGGATCTTTTTGAGCGGCGGATGGACGCGCGCAGTTATGCGACGCTGACCCACGCGATGGATTCCTTCGACGTGCGCGGCTTCGACATTCCGCTAACCAAGCCGGAGCTGATTTTCGTCGGCATCACTTCAGATTGGCTCTTTCGCGCCCAGGACGTCCGCGCAGCCGCGCGGCGATTCGAGCTGCGCGGCTTTCCCAGCCGGTACGTGCAGCTCACGTCGAGCCATGGCCACGACGCGTTCTTGGCCGAGCCGGAGGTGCTTCGCGCGCTGCTGGAGCCGTATCTTCGCGGGGCGTCGGTCGAAACGGCGGCCGCCCGATGACGCGCGCGCCACGAGCAGACAGTTTTGCAACGCGGGCTATATGGGGCGGACGCGAGCGGTGTGCGGCGACCGGCGCAACGATCGCGCCGATCTATCAAAGCGTCACCTACACGCTGCCGCACGTCGGCGCGCCGGTCGAATTCGATTATTCACGCACCAAGAATCCGACCCGTAATTTCGTCGAGCGGCAGCTCGCCGCGCTCGAGGACGCGGAGTTTGCATCCGCATTCGGCTCGGGCATGGCGGCCGTCGCGGGCGCGGTGAGTCTGCTTTCGAGCGGCGATCATCTGTTGGCGACGCGAGATATCTACGGCGGAACGCATCGCCTTTTCACGCAAGTACTGCCGCGCTACGGCATTACGACAACCTTCGTCGACGCTTCGGACGTCGCGGCGACCTGGGCGGCCGCGACGCCGCGGACCCGCATGCTCTGGCTCGAAACGCCGAGCAACCCGCGCCTGCGTTTGTGTGATATCGCGACGCTGGCTCGCACGAAGCGGCCGGGTGTGCTGATCGCCGTCGACAACACGTTCGCGTCACCGTATTTGCAGCGGCCGCTCGCCTTGGGCGCGGATATCGTCGTGCATTCGACGACGAAGTACATCTGCGGGCATAGCGATGCGCTCGGCGGCGCGGCGATTACGAACGACGCAGAGATCGCTGCCGCCGTCGCCTTCCATCAAAACTGCGTCGGCGCCGTGCCCGGCCCGTTCGATTCCTACCTGACGCTGCGCGGGGCGAAGACGCTGCCGCTTCGGATGGAGGCGCATTGCCGCAACGCCCAGGCGATCGCCGAGTTTCTTGAGCAGCGCGACGACATTGCGGAGGTCTACTATCCCGGGCTACCGTCGCACCCGCAACACGAGCTCGCGGCACGACAGATGCGGGGGTTCGGAGGCGTGGTTTCGTTTCGCCCGCGCGGCGGTGCCGAACGCGCACGCGCGATTGCCGGCACAACACGCATTTTTAGTCTCGCCGTCTCGCTGGGCGGAGTAGAGTCGCTGATTTGCAGCCCCGCGCGGATGACGCATGCCTCGCTGAGCGAAGGCGAGCGCGCCGAGCTTGGCATCACCGACGATCTGCTGCGCTTGTCCGTCGGGATCGAGGACGTGGACGATTTGAAGGGCGACCTCGGAGATGCTTTGGACGCGACGCAGGCGGAAATGCTAGCGCTGCATTGAACCGCTTCCAGGCCGGAGGGAACGGAAATGGTTCACATGCGTTTCGGTCCTCATGCGTTAGTGGCGTTTGCAGCCGCGGCGATATTTGCTGGTTGCGGTGGTAGCTCTCAACCGCAGCAGTCGCAGGCCTTCTGTCCGTTCACGGTTCCCTTTGTCGAGTTACTTTACCCAATACCCGGATCAAGGGATGTTTCGCCGAACATCGGCCAGATGGTTTTTACCGGGACCGGCGTCGCGCGAGTCCAACTCGCTAAGCGCTTTTATCCATACCATCAAGGCAGGATCGCGACAAAGCCGGAGGCGCTGCCGAATCCACTGCCGACTCCGCTTGCGACCCCTGGGCCGTACGGTCAATTCTTAACGACAACGTTTGCAGTCTCGTTCAAAACGCTCCAACCGCATACGAAGTACGAAGTTCGCGCCTGGGCAGCTTGGAACGGCGCTGCCTGCAACGCGGGGAGCGAGCCCCAGCCTCCCGGATGGGAGGACGACGCCTCATTCGTTACCCAGTGACCTCGGCGAAGCGGTTACGACGTTCCAACGAGGGCCGTCTGACCGAGCGCCGGAGCAAGGAGTGCGAGAGGCGCGAGGCAGTCGATAGGAACGCGACACGAGGTCGCGTGACGAATGTGTCCGAGTTGGAATGTCGTAACCGCTTCGCGCATGTCGCCCTTCGCCCTGAGCGTAGTCGAAGGGTCAGGGTGACACGTAGCGAGTCGAAGGGTCAGGGTGACACGGGAGCTTCGCGCAGTTTATATCTTTGGAGTTTGCCGGTTTCAGTGCGCGGGAGCTCGCTCACGAACTCGATCTCGCGCGGTGCTTTGAACGCCGCGATCTGGGATCTACAGAATTCGCACAACTCGTCGGCTTTCGCCGGCGTCGCGGGGCAGCCGTCGGCGAGCACGATGAAGGCTTTAACGAAGTAGGTTTCCTTTTGGGGGTCGCGTTTGCCGACGACGGCGACTTCCTTGATGTCCGCGTGTGCGATGAGCGCCTGCTCCACTTCGGGGCCGGAGATGTTATAGCCGGCGGAGACGATCATATCGTCCATGCGCGCGACGTACCAAAAGTAGCCCTCGGCGTCGCGGCGGTACGCGTCCCCGGTATAGTTCCAGCCGCGCTGCACGTAGTTGCTCTGGCGTTCGTCTTGAAGATATTTGCAGCCGGTCGGGCCTTTGACCGCGAGCCGCCCAACCGTGCCGTCCGGAACTGGATTGCCGTCGTCGTCGTGAATTTCCGCGACGTAGCCGCGCACCACGCGTCCGGTCGAGCCGGGGCGCAGCTCGCTGCGCGGCGAGCCGATGAAGATGTGCAGCATCTCGGTGCTGCCGATGCCGTCGAGAATCTCAAGCCCTGTTTTGGCGCGCCACTCTTCCCAGACGGCACGCGGTAAGGTCTCACCGGCAGAGACGCACGTGTGCAGGGTCGAGATGTTGCGGCGTTCCAGCGCGTTCGCCATAGCGCGATAGGCGATCGGGGCCGTGAAGATCGTCGTCACGCCGAAACCGTCGATCGCCTCCAGCAGCTCGGCCGGCCCCGCTTTCTCGAGCAGAAGCGCCGCGGCGCCGGCGTAGAGCGGGAAGAGCAGCAGGCCGCCGAGACCGAACGTGAACGCAAGCGGCGGGCTTCCGCAGACGAGATCGCCGGCGCGCGGCTGCAACACATGGGCGGCATAGGCATCGCAAATTGCGAGCATATCGCGATGATAGTGCATCGCGGCTTTGGGCGTACCGGTCGTGCCGGACGTGAACGCAATAATTGCAACATCTTCGGCCGCCGTATCGACGTTTGCAAACTCGGCGGATTTCCCGCGCATGCGCGCTTCAAGCGATTCGTGGTCGCCCTGCCCGCCGTTGAAGCAAGTGATGCGGACGCCGCCATACTCGAGACAAGCCCGATCGAGCTCGTCGCGCAGGCGCACGTCGCAGAGCGCGTGCTTTACCTGGGCCTTCTCCATCATGAAGCGCAGTTCGCCCGCGCGATAGAGCGGCATGGTCGTCACCGCTATTGCACCGGCCTTGAGCACCGCAAACCAGCATGCGGCCATCATCGGCGTGTTCGGCGCGCGCAGCAGAATGCGATTGCCCGGCTCGACGCCAAGATCGTCAACCAAGACGTGCGCGATCCGGTTCGCCGCTGTCAGCAGATCCTCGTAGCTCCAAACACCGCCGGCC
>DASXGO010000151.1:0-2971 GCA_036489055.1 Candidatus Cybelea sp.
GCGACACTTGCCGGTGCGCCGTTACCCGACGGCCCCTGCGGCGCAGGCGGTGATTCGGCGCGCGGAGCCGCTGCCGGCGTGCCGGCGGGCTGCGCAGCACCGACCTCGTCGATGACCGCTATGGGCGTCCCCGTCGCGACCGTCTCGCCCTCTTTGACGAGAAGTTCGCGGATCGTCCCGGTCACCGGCGACGGAACGCCGGCATTCACCTTATCGGTCGAGACTTCGACGAAATCTTCGTACTTATCGACGCTATCGCCGACGTTCTTGAGCCACTGCGCAACGGTGCCTTCGGTGACCGTTTCGCCGAGTTGCGGCATCGTAATCGTTGTTGCCATCAGAACTTCACCATCTCTCGCATGGCGTCGGCCATCTCGGCTGGTGACGACATGAACTCTTCCTCGAGCGGCAACGCGTAGCCCATTGCGGGGACGTCCGGACCGCAGAGCCGGCGGATCGGCGCGTCGAGATGGAAGAGCGCTTCCTCCGCCACCATCGCGCTGATCTCGGCACCAATGCCGCCGAACTTGTTATCCTCGTGAATGATGAGCAGCTTACGCGTCTTCTCGACGCTTTGCAGAATCGCGGTCTTGTCCATCGGCCGGATCGAACGCAGATCGATCACCTCGACCGAGAGGCCTTCGCCTTCCAACTGACGCGCCGCGTCGAGCGCCCAGTGCACGTACAACCCGTACGAAATCACGCTCAGCTGCGTACCTTCTTTTAACACGTTCGCTTTCCCGAGCGGTATTGTATAGTGCCCGTTGGGAACCTCGCCTTTGATCAGACGATACGTCTTCTTGTGTTCCAAGAAGAGAACCGGGTCCGGGTCGTCGATTGCAGTATTGAGCAGGCCTTTGACGTCGGCGGGAAATGACGGGGCGACGATTTTGAGGCCGGGTACGTGATAAAAGAGCGCTTCGACCGAGATCGAGTGCGAGAGCGCGCCTCGAACGCCGCCGCCGTATGGCGTGCGAATGACCATCGGGCACGTGTACTCGCCGTTGGAGCGATAGCGAATCTTGGCCGCTTCGCCGACGATCTGGTTGAACGAGGGATAGATGAAGTCGGCGAACTGAATTTCCGCGACCGGCCGCAAACCTTCCATCGCCATTCCTACGGCAATGCCGACAATCGAGGCTTCGGCGATCGGCGTATCGATGATGCGTCGCTCGCCGAACTCTCCGACGAAATCCTTCGTGATCAAAAAGACGTTGCCGCGCGCCCCCACGTCTTCGCCGAGGATGCAGACGCGTTCGTCGCTCTTCAACGCGTCGTAGAGCGTCGCGCGCACGGCTTCGACGTTGTTCATTACGGTCGTGTTGGCGCTTACGACTGCCACGGCTGCCAAGCTCCTTCATGAATGTGCGTGTATAGGTCCGCCGGCGTCGGGTACGGTTGCGTTTCGGCCGCATCGGTCGCTTCGTTCGTCTCGCGAAGCACGTCCTTGCGCATCTGCGCCACGTCCTGCGCGGTAAGAACGCCGTGCTCGACGAGCACCGCTTCGAAGGCCGGCACCGGATCTTGCTTGCGCCGCTCCGTGACGACTTCGCGAGTTCTATACGTCATGTCGTTATCGTCGGTCGAGTGCGCGAGATAACGATAGCAGGTTCCCTCGATAAGCGTGGCGCCGCCGCCGCTGCGCGCGCGGTCCATCGCTTCTTTCACCGCCACATACGTTTCGATCGGGTCGAATCCGTTGAAGCGCCGGCCCGGTATGCCGTACCCCTCCGCGCGCTTCCAAATCTCAGGCTGTGCCATTTGCTTTTCGAGCGGCGTCGAGATCGCCCACTCGTTGTTCTCGACCAGCATGACGAACGGCAGTTTGTGAACGGCCGCGAAGTTCATCGACTCGTGCCACTCGCCCTCGCTGGTCGTGCCGTCGCCGCACGTGGCGAGAACGGCACGTCCATCTTCGCCCCGATACTTCATCGCATACGCCGCACCGACGGCATGCGGCAGATGGGCCGCCAAGATAGAGGAGAACGACATCAGGCCGGCCGGCTTGGATGAGTAGTGATTCGGAAACTGCCGTCCGCCGTTGTGATCGGCGGCGCGCGCGAAGATCGAGAGCATGATCTCGTACGACGTTAGGCCGATACCGAGGCAGAGTCCGAGATCGCGATAGTACGGTGCGAGGACGTCGCTCCCGCGATTGAAGGCCATGGCAGCGCCGGCCTGAAGGGCTTCGTGCCCCTCGCTGCCCAGCGCGAAGGGTACCTTCCCTTGACGGTTGAGCTGAAAGCCGCGATTGTCGAGCTGCCGCTGCAAGAGCATGTTGCGAAAGATCGCGCGAAGCTGTTCGTCGCTCAATCCGCGACGCTCGAAGGTTCCCGCTGCGATGCCGGTGCTAGCCATCTTTTGTAATCTCGTATATCAGACCCATGGATGCCAAGCGTTCCCATAGACTTTGTCGTAGAGCGCATCCGCCGCCGGATAGGCCATTGCCTCGGCCCGGTCCGTGGCGTCGTTGGTCTCTTCGAGGACGGAGCGCTTCAATGCTGCCATGGCCTCCGGAGTGACGATCGCGTGCTGGTCGAGGAGGCGCTCGAAACAGGGAAGCGGGTCGTCCTTGCGGCGCCGCTCGACTTCCTCGCGGGAGCGATAGGCCCGGTCGTCGTCATCGGTGGTATGCGCCAAGAAGCGGTAGCACTTCGCCTCGACGAGCGAGGGGCCGCCGCCGGAGCGCGCGCGCCCCAGCGCTTCGCCCACCGCCGCATAGCACGCGATCGGGTCCATGCCGTTGACCACCGTTCCCGGCAGCCCGTAACCCTCCGCGCGTTTGTAGACGTCGGGCTGGCCCATCTGTTTTGCGAGCGGTGTCGAGATCGCCCACTCGTTGTTCTCGCAGAGAAAGACGATCGGCAGTTTGTGAACGGCTGCGAAGTTGACCGACTCGTGCCACTCGCCTTCGCTCGTTGCGCCGTCGCCGAACGTCATGAGCACCGCGCGTCCGTGCTCGTCGCGATAC
>DASXGO010000179.1:0-4170 GCA_036489055.1 Candidatus Cybelea sp.
GCGACATCACCGCGGACAAGCCCGCGTTCGACAGCAGCCTCGAGGTTTTACAGACGGGGCTGTTCGGGAAGTACGGCTTCCGTAACGTTGGCATCGCTGGGCACCCCGAGGGCAGCAAGGCGATCGGCGAAGAGCGCGTCGAGAAGGCGCTGCGCGGCAAGGCCGAGTTCGCGAAGACTGCGGGCTTCAACGTCTATTTCGCGACGCAGTTCGGCTTCGACCCGAGCGCGTTCACCGACTGGGAAGCGGCGACGACCGCGAAGGGCATCACGCTGCCGATCCACGTCGGCATGCCCGGCCCGGCGTCGCTGCGTCAGCTCGCGAAGTTCGCGATGCTCTGCGGTGTCGGCGCGTCGATGCGGATGCTCACGACGCGGACCGCTGCGATGGCGAACCTGCTGAGCGCGCAGGCGCCCGACGACATGGTCACCTACATTGCGCGACATCGAGGCACACATCCCGATTCGCGTCTCAAGAAGATTCACTTCTTTGCTTTCGGCGGTGTCGTGAAGACGGCGCGTTGGGCAAATGCGGTGCTCTCTGGGCGGTTCGTCTTGAACAAAGAGTCGACTGGCTTCCGGGTTGAAGACAACTAACTTTCTTTCGAAAAACATCAGGTAGGGAACAATGAGCAAGTCATATCTGTTTACTTCGGAATCCGTTGCCGAAGGCCATCCGGACAAGATCGCGGACCAGGTTTCCGACGCGATTCTTGACGCGATCCTCGCGCAGGAGCCGAAGAGCCGCGTCGCGTGCGAGACGATGACGAAGACCGGCATGGTCATCGTCGCGGGCGAGATCACGACCAACGCCGTGATCGAGGTCGAGCACATCGTGCGCAAGACGGTGCTCGATATCGGTTACGACCACTCGGACAAGGGCTTCGACGGGACCACGTGCGCCGTGCTGAACGGCCTCGGCAAGCAGTCCCAAGACATCGCGCAGGGCGTCGATCGCAAGGCCCCGGAAGAGCAGGGCGCGGGCGACCAGGGTCTGATGTTCGGCTACGCGACGAACGAGACCGACAGCTACATGCCCGCCCCGATCATCTACTCGCACCGCTTGGTCGAGCGCCAGGCGAAGGTCCGCAAGAACGGCAAGCTGCCGTGGCTGCGCCCGGACGCGAAGAGCCAGTGCACGTTCCGCTACGAGGACGACAAGCCGGTCGGCATCGAGGCCGTCGTGCTCTCGACCCAGCACGCGCCGGAGATCAAGCTCAAGGCGCTGCAAGAGGCGGTGATGGAGGAGATCATCCTGCCGGTGTTGCCGAAGAAGTGGATCAACAAGAAGACCAAGTTCCACATCAACCCGACCGGCCGGTTCGTGATCGGCGGTCCGATGGGCGACTGCGGTCTCACGGGCCGCAAGATCATCGTCGACAGCTACGGCGGCTTTGCCCGTCACGGCGGCGGCGCGTTCTCGGGCAAGGACCCGTCGAAAGTCGACCGTTCGGCCGCATATGCCGCTCGCTACGTCGCGAAGAACGTCGTGGCCGCGGGTCTCGCGGGCCGCTGCGAGGTGCAGGTGTCGTACGCGATCGGCGTCGCCCGCCCGACGTCGGTCACGGTCGAGACGTTCGGCACGAACAAGGTGCCGGAGCAGAAAATCATCGACGCCGTGAACGACACGTTCGATCTGCGTCCGTACGGCATCATCAAGATGCTCGATCTGCTCAAGCCGATCTACCTGCCGACCGCCGCTTACGGTCACTTCGGCCGCGACGAGTTCAGCTGGGAGAAGACGGATCGCGCCACCGCGCTGAAGTCGGCCGCGAAGTAATCGTCCGAAGGTTGGAAGCGCGGCGCCCCTTGGGCGCCGCGTTTCGTCCCCGGGCGAACGGTTTATCGAAGAAGCGACGGGTTTCTCTAAGAGGGGTGAGAGGAAAGATGACGGCTCTAATCTGTGGTTCCGCGGCCTACGACAACATCATGGTGTTCGAGGATTCGTTCAAGAACCACATCCTCCCCGACAAGATCCACATGTTGAACGTCGCCTTCCTCGTGCCGAAGCTGCGGCGCGAGTTCGGCGGTTGCGCGACGAATATTGCTTACAACCTCAAGCTGCTGGGCGAAACGCCGCTGCCGATGGCGACGGTCGGCTCCGACTTCGAGCCGTATCGCAAGCGGCTCAAGAAGCTCGGCATCAAGCAGGACTACATCCGCACGCTCGACGACTGTTATACCGCGCAAGCGTTCATCACGACGGACCTCGCGTCGAACCAGATCATCGCGTTCCATCCGGGCGCGATGAACTTTTCCGAGAAGAACAAGGTCACCGACGCGAAGAACGTTACGATCGGCATGGTGTCGCCCGACGGGCGTGCCGGCATGATCAAGCACGCGGAGCAATTCGCGAAGAAGAAGATTCCTTTCATCTTCGATCCGGGCCAGGGCATGCCGATGTTCAACGGCGACGACCTGCGCAAGTTCATCGACCAGGCGACCTGGGTCACCGTGAACGACTACGAGTGGGAGCTCTTGAAGGACCGCACGGGCTGGACCGAGAAGGACATCGTGTCGCGCGTCGACGCGCTGATCGTCACTCTCGGCGCGAAGGGCTCGGTCATCCACACGAAGCAGAAGGCGCACGAGATTCCGGCCGTGAAACCGAAGTCCGTGCAGGACCCGACGGGTTGCGGAGACGCATACCGCGCCGGCTTGCTCTACGGCTTGCTCAACGACCTCGACTGGGAGACAACGGGCCGCATCGCGAGCCTCATGGGCGCGATCAAGATCGAGCACCAGGGCCCGCAAAACCACACATTCACGCTCGAACAGTTCAAGAAACGTTACAAGGCCGCGTTCGGCCAAAAACTGAAATAGGACACAGGAGATAGACATGGCTGCCGTCAAGAAGGCGAAGAGCGCGAGCTCCGCGAACAAGGATTACCTCGTCAAGGACATCGGCCTTGCGGATTTCGGACGCAAGGAGATCGAGCTCGCCGAGTATGAAATGCCGGGCCTGATGGCGACGCGCGCGGAGTTCGGTCCGAAGCAGCCGCTCAAGGGCGCGCGGATCACCGGCTCGCTGCACATGACGATCCAAACGGCCGTGCTGATCGAGACGCTGCAGGCGCTCGGCGCGAAAGTTCGCTGGGCGAGCTGCAACGTGTTCTCGACGCAAGACCACGCGGCCGCGGCGATCGCGGTGCGCGGCACGTCGGTGTTCGCGTACAAGGGCGAGTCGCTCGAAGAGTATTGGGACTACATCGACCGCACGCTCGATTGGGGCAACAGCGAAGGCCCGAACATGATCCTCGACGACGGCGGGGACGCAACGCTGTTCGTGCACCTCGGCTTCGAGGCGACCAAGAACCCCGCGATCCTCGACAAGAAGCCCGGCAGCGCCGAGGAAGCGATCCTGTATGCGCAGCTCAAGAAGTCGATCAAGAAAGATCCTAAGCGCTTCAAGAACATGCCAGCGGCTATTAAGGGCGTTTCTGAGGAGACGACGACCGGTGTGCACCGTCTCTATCAGATGCACAAGCAGGGCCGCCTGCTGTTCCCGGCGATCAACGTGAACGACTCGGTCACGAAGTCGAAGTTCGACAACCTCTACGGCTGTCGCCACTCGCTCGTCGACGCCATCAACCGCGCGACGGACGTGATGCTCGCCGGCAAGGTCGCGGTGGTCGCGGGCTACGGCGACGTGGGCAAGGGCTCGGCGCAGTCGCTGCGCGCGCAGTCGGCGCGCGTGATCATCACCGAGGTCGACCCGATCTGCGCGCTCCAGGCCGCGATGGAAGGCTACACGGTCATGCCGATGGACGACGCCGTGAAGCTCGGCGACGTGTTCGTCACGACCACGGGTTGCGTCGACGTGATCACCGAGAAGCACGTCAAGCAGATGAAGCACAACGCGATCGTCTGCAACATCGGCCACTTCGACAACGAGATCCAGGTCGACAAGCTCAAGAAGTACAAGTGGACCGAGATCAAGCCGCAGGTGCACAGCATCGAGATCTCGAAGGGCCGCAACATCCTTCTGTTGGCCGAAGGCCGGCTCGTGAACTTGGGCTGCGCGACGGGCCACCCGAGCTTCGTGATGTCGAGCAGCTTCACGAACCAGACGCTCGCGCAGATCGAGCTGTACGGCAACACGGCGAAGTACCCGCTCGGCGTGTACGTGCTGCCGAAGCAGCTCGACGAGAAGGTCGCGCGGCTGCATCTC
>DASXGO010000208.1:0-3326 GCA_036489055.1 Candidatus Cybelea sp.
GAACTCGGACGCATCAACCAGTTGCTCGCGGGAGTAAGCCCACTCGAAACGCCGCTGCTGCGCCAAATCAAGAAATTCGGGTACGCGATCACGGCTGTCATAGGAGTCCTCGGCGTCGTGATCTTTGGCTACGGGAGATGGGTGAAGGGCATGGACTTCGTCCCGCTCTTTCAGGCAGTCGTCAGCATCGCCGTGTCAGTGATCCCGGAAGGGCTTCCCGCACTAATCACGATCACGCTGGCAATCGGAGTTCAACGAATGGCACAGCGCAGCGCCATCATCAGGCGGCTGCCGGCCGTCGAGACGCTCGGGTCGGTATCGCGAATCTGCTCCGACAAGACCGGTACGCTGACACTCATGGAAATGATGGTGGTGTCAGCGGTCACCGCCGAGTCGGTCTATCAGATCACCGGGAATGGCTACGAACCGGCCGGGGAGATAACAAAGAACGGCATTGTCGCACGCAACGAACCCGTGCTCGCGCTCATGGGGCGAGTCTGTTTGCTCTGCAATGATGCCGCACTGTTTGCGCAAGACGGCGTATGGAAGGTAGAAGGCGATCCAACTGAAGGCGCCCTCTATCCATTCGCAATCAAGCTTGGCATGGATCGGGGCGCCGAGCACGCCGCGTTTCCACGTATCGACGCAATCCCGTTCGAATCAGAACACAAGTTCATGGCAACCCTCCACACGTCTGCTGACGGCAAACAACTCTTGTTCGTCAAAGGCGCCCCGGAGGTAATCCTCGAGCGTTGCACTCTCCAACAGAATGCCGTAGGGCAACCCGTTCCGCTCAACCGCGATCGCTTTCTGAAAGAAGCCGACAGGCTCGCCTCCCAGGGCGAACGTGTGCTGGCGCTCGCCTGGCTCGAGGAGCCAAGGGTGCATGCCGGCGATCTTGCTCCCGACGACCTTCCTAACACGCTCGTCCTGCTCGGCCTCATCGGTCTGCTGGATCCACCCCGCAAAGAAGCGATCGCGGCCGTGAGGGAGTGCCACGGCGGCGGAATTCGGGTCACGATGATTACCGGCGACCACAAGATCACCGCTGCGGCGATCGCAAAAATGCTCGGAATCGGCGACGGAAAAACCGCTGTCACCGGAACGGAGATCGACGCAATGGACAACGCCACGTTGCAGGCCCGAGTCGATACCGTTGATGTCTTCGCGCGCGCAAGCCCTGAAAACAAACTTCGCCTCGTGAAGGCCGCCCAGGCAAACAAACAGATCGTGGCGATGACGGGCGACGGCGTGAACGATGCGCCGGCGCTCAAAAAGGCCGACATCGGCGTGGCCATGGGCATCAAAGGCACGGAAGTAACGAAGGAAGGTGCGGGCATGATCCTCGCCGACGACAACTTCGCTTCGATCGCCGCTGCCGTCAAAGAAGGCCGCACGGTTTATAACAACATCGAGAAAGCTATGCTTTTTATGCTGCCGACGAACGTCGCGCAAGCATCGGTCATTGCGGCGGCAATTTTTTTCGGCTTCACGCTGCCAATCACGGCCCCGCAGATTCTCTGGGTCAACATGGTCACGTCGGTGGCACTAGGCTTGCTCATTTCCTTCGAGCCGCACGAGAATGACGTGATGCAACGGCCTCCGCGCGCGGTGGACCGCCCGCTCGTAACCGCCTTCGGCCTCTGGCGGATCCTGTTTGTGGGTTTAGCGCTGGTCGCGTACACGCTTTTAGCGTTCTTCTGGATGAAGTCTTCGGGCGCGTCGGATGCACTCGCCCGCACCGTCGCGGTTAACGCCATCACGATCGGACAGGTCTTCTACCTTCTGAACAGCCGTTACCTAATCGACTCGTCGCTCTCGCTCAAGGCACACGCAGGCAATAAGTACCTGCCGCTCGGGATCGCCGCCGTCGTGCTATTGCAATTGCTGTTCACCTATACGGCGCCGTTCCATGCGATCTTCGGCACCGAAGCGGTTCCGCTTCGCATTTGGCCCTGGCTGCTCGCCGGCGGCCTCGTCTTCTTCCTCGTCGTCGAGGCCGAGAAATTCGTCATCCGCTCATCGCGCACGCTGCGAAGAACCGTTACTGCGGTGGAGGCTGGTACCTAAGATACGCCGCGGCGCGCCACGCGTGACGCGCAAGGGCTTCGAACCATCGGAACGTGTCGACGCGAGCGATCGCTTCGTCTGCATTTAACACGCCGCTCGCCACGGCGCCGAGCGTCGCTCTCCGATAAGCCGCCTGCTGATCGCCAAGCGTCTTCGCAGACTCTTCAAGCGCAGTCAGTGCTTTGTCGTCGTCTGCGGACGCCGAATGAGGGGCGTCCGGCAACGCGCCCACGTCGCCGGCGATCAAGGCAGCGTTTCGCATTGCATCGGCGCACAACTGCGCAGCGCGCGCATCTTCAGACCCGATTGGCGCCGAAAGGTCGCTTTTCACGCCTGCGACCTCGGCCAGGCGAGACGCGTGGTCGAGCGCGTGCAGCGTGCACGTGAGCCGCTCTTCTTCCGCCGGCGATTCGGGTGGGCCGCTCGCCTCCGAGATGAATTCCTGCGCCTTGCGCAAGGCATCGCCGGCCTCGTTTACCGGCACGACTCCCTGTTTCGTACCCGTTAACGCTGCTCCGACTGACCCGCACAGAGTACCCAGCGAGCGCGCAATCGTTCGCCGCACCGCTTCTTCGGCCGCAAGCGGTGTCAGAAGCGCCGCCGGATCTAGGCAACGCGTTAGCAGCGATCCGCGCTCGGGCAGAACCCGCTCGACGAAGCGCGTGAATTTCTGGATCATCGGCAACAGAACGGCAACGCCGACGATATTGAAGGCGGTGTGATACGCAGCAAGCAGCGTTACGCCATCAATGGTTTTCGAAGCATGGACGAGCAGAGGTACGGTGATGGGAAAGACCGCCAGAGCTATCACGGCCGCAACCAGCTTGAACAAAACGTAGGCGAAAGCTAGTCGCTTCGCGGTTCTGCTTGCGCCGATCGCCGCCAAGGCGGAGCTTGTCGCCGTGCCGATATTTTGCCCGATAATGAGCGCGCACGCCTGATCGAGCCCGACGGCTCCCGCGTAGTTTGCCGATAACGTTACCGCAATAGCGGCGGTCGACGATTGCATCACCGCCGTCATTGCAAGCCCAACCACGATCAGTGCCAGAACGCCGAACAGGCTCGACCACCAACTGACCCCCGCGCCAAAAACGGCGGGAAGGTTCGACGGGTGCAACTGTTCGGCCAGTCCACCCATCCCCTGTTGCAGCGCTGTCAATCCAAAGAGTACGAGCGCAAAGCCCGCAAGCGCTGCACCCGCCGCAGAGACGCGTCCACGGGCTAACAGCATGATCAGGGCACCGACGAAGATCATC
>DASXGO010000284.1:0-4012 GCA_036489055.1 Candidatus Cybelea sp.
ACGATATCCGCTTCGTCCGGGCGTAAGCGCGCTTCAAGCCGGCGGGCGACGGCAATCCCGGCGAAGCCTCCGCCGACGATGACGATGACCGGCACGCGACGCGGTTGAAGAGAACCGCGTGGAATACCTGCCGCCGCCGTCGCAGCCCGAGAGCGAGCCGCCGAAACAGGCGCAGCGCCGCCGCACCGGAATCGGTGCGCTGCTCGCAGCACTCGCCGCCTTCCTGCTTAAATTCAAGTTTCTCTTCTTAGCCGGCGCGAAGCTCTTCGCGTTCAGCTGGACGTTCTTGCTCTCGCTGTGGCTCTACGTCGTGATCTTCGGCTGGAAGCTTGCCGTCGTGGTCATGCTGCTCTTGCTCGCGCACGAACTCGGACACTACTTTGCATTTCGAGCCTACGGACTTCCGGCGCGATTACCCGCCTTCGTCCCGCTGCTGGGGGCCTTTACCGCCGGCGCGGTACCAGAGGATCTCGAACAAGATGCCTATATTGCGCTTGCCGGGCCGCTCGTAGGCCTTGGGCTGGCGGCGGTCTGTTATGCAATCGGAAGCCGCACTCAAGACCGCTTTTGGTTTGCATGCGCCGATCTCTCCGCCTTTCTCAACTTATTCAATATGATTCCAATGCCGCCGTTCGACGGCGGACGAATCATCGGAGCCCTTTGGCCTCCGCTTTGGATCGTCGGATTAGCGCTCTTCGTCGCGTTCGCGATCTTGATGCATATTCCGATTCTGTTCGTCGTCATCATCGGCGTGCTCGGGCTTCCGGCAATCCTGGCCGTGTGGCGCGGGCACGTCGATCCGCGCGCCGAACGCATGACGTTCGCGGCGCGTGTACGCGTGAGCTTTTGGTATCTCGGTACGCTGCTGGGGCTCTTCTTCGTCATGGCGCAGTCGCATCTGATCGCGACGCCGGGCGCTGCCCTACGGGCGTGGTAACGCGCTACTCGCTGCTCGCCGTCGCATGCCTGGCGATCGCGATTGCCGTGACGGCAGTCCGGCCGGCGCGAACGCCGGGCCCGCTCGCGCGCGATTTCGAAGCCTATTGGTCTGCCGGGAGAACGTCGAACGACGGCGCCGATCCGTACGGGAACGCAATCTGGAGCGCGGAGCGCGGCATCCCGGGCGTCGACTCGCAACGCGATGAGATCCTTCCGTTCATCGGGCCGCCGCACACGTTGTTACTCTGGCGACTCATCGCACGGCTACCATACGAACTCGCGGCGAACGCCTGGTGGATCGTTCTTAGTGCGTCGCTGTTAGCACTCATCGTCGCGATCCTGCGCGCCAGCGGCGCGCCGGCAACTGCCCTTTCATTTTTCGCCGCGGCTGCATTGGCGATCAGTTTCGCTCCGATCTCCAGCGATTTAGCGCTCGGGCAAATCGCCCTCGTGGCGTTTGCCGGAGCCGTACTGGCAGTCGTTTTCGCGGACCGCTGGTTACCGGCGGCAGTTTTTGCCGCGACGTTCGCACTCGCTCAGCCGAATCTCGCACTCGGCCTGATCTCGCAACTCGGCCGAAACCGCACGTCGCTTGCAATCGTGCTCGGGGCGGCGCTCACCTATGCCCTGGGCGCCGTCGCGGCCGGCTGGCAATGGCCATTCCATTACGCGCGCACCGTCGCCGAGCACGCCATCGCCGAGCGGTTCGTTGCGATTCAGTTCACACCGGCGTCGATCGCGTTTGATCTCGGCGCGACGCAACCTCAAGCGCAGCTCGTCGAACTTGCGACGGCGGCAATTGCCGTTGCCGCGGCGATCGCGCTGGCTGTCGCCGTTCGCGATTCATTTGCGCGATTCGCAGTATTTTCGGCGCTTACGCCCTTCATCGCCGGTTTCTTCCACGAGCACGACTTCGTCGTCGCCTTTGCCGCCGCATTATGGTCGGCGATTCGAACGACCGGCGCGACGCGCGCGATCGCGCTTTTCGGGACGCTGCTCGCCGGTTTCGACTGGCTCGGCCTCGCGCAGCGACAGAGCGGCATCGCGCAAAGCGTGCTCTTGGAGGGTGCGCTCTTCGCCGCGTTCGTGGCACTCGGAGAACGAACGGAACTGCGCCGCGCACTCCCGATTGCGGCGGTCGTCGCCGTGGTCATCGCGGGCGCCGCATACCTCGCGTTACATAATCCAGTGCCGGTATGGCCCGATCTGCTCGCCGGATTCCGGGCGCCGCCAAGCGCCGGCATTGCGTCGGTCTGGCTCCAAGAACAACGCGCGAACGGACTGCTGGCCGCGGTGCCCGCGTGGGGAGCGCTGCGCTCGCTATCGCTGCTCGGCTGCGCGCTGCTTTCTTACGCTATATATCGACATCCATCATATTGTCGAACGCCGTGATCGAGTTGGGGTGGAAATTCTTAAGATCGCTGTTGTAGCCGTAGACGTCCTCGCGCAACGCGGTCACGATCGTCGGCACGTCCGAGGTCAGAGCCCGCTGTAGGACGAGTACGTCTTTGTTTCGATCCGCTTGCTGATAGTGGCCGAAGAGCGCCATTATCGCCGCTTGCGCTTTCGGGTTGCACCACCGAATGTTGTTTTGGCCGTTGGGCGGAAACGATTGGCAGCCATAGATCGGCGAGTAATCGCCGATTGCCTCGTTTGCCCACGAGAACACGACCACGTCCCACTTGCCCGAATAGATGACGCCGCCCGCCGAGGTCGGCGCGAACATCAGATTCGTTGCGTAATGGCGAACGTTGATCCCGACGCCGATTTGTTTCCACGTCGCACGGATCAGCTCGATCTGCTCGTCGACGTCGGGCGTTCCGGCCGACGTCGCAAAATCCAAAACGAGCCTGACGCCGCTTTTCGCGCGAACTCCGTCGGGTCCACGCGTCCAGCCGTCTTGGTCCAGCATCTGGTTGGCTCGTGCGATATCGAACGGTACGAGCGGAATCGACGTCACGGCATACGGCGCATTGACCGGGGTCGTAACCTCTTGAAGGATGCCGACGTTGTGACCGATCTTTTCGTGAATCGTTTTCCGGTCGAGGGCGTACCGCAGCGCTTCGCGCACGATCGGATCGCGCAGCGCCGGGTGCTGGGTGTTGAAGTCGAGGTGCCCGAAATAGTATCCCGGTTGGCGCAAAACGGAGACTCCCTCGATTTCCCGTATTCGCGCGAGATAGTTACCCGGAAGTCCGTACCACATGTCGATCTCGTGCGATTGCAACTGCGAGAGGACCGTATTGCGATCCGGAATGATCTTGAAAATAATTTGCTTCAGCTTGGGCGTTCCGCGCCAGTAGAGCGGATTGGCGACTAAGATGACGTCCTGCGCGCGGTCCCAGCGCTCGTATTTGAAAGGCCCGATGCCTACCGGAAGCGAGTTATAAGGTACGTTGTTGATGTTGGGATATTTCGCCAACAGATGCTTGGGTAATACGCACGGGTTCGCGCCGGCGGTCGAAAAGAACGTTTCGACGAAGGGCGAGTACGGTTTCTTCAAGTGATAGACGACCGTGTACTTATCCGGCTCATCGACTTTTGTGATCTGATCCCAGCCTAGTCGTCCAATCTCGTTCGTCGCGGGATTGAGAACGACTTGGGTCGTGTAGACTACGTCGTCGGCATTGAACGGCGCGCCGTCCGACCACCGCACGCCGTGACGTAGGTGATAGGTGATCGTCAGGCCGTCCTTGCTGACGCCGCCGTTTGTCTGATCCGGAACCTCCGTCGCCAGCTCCGGATACGCCCGGTTGTGCGCGTCCCACTTGATCAGCCACGCCATCGTCATCGACGAAAGGTAGCCAACGTCGGCGTACTGCCCGAAATGCGGATTGAGCGTATTAACGTCGCCGGCATCGGAAATACGCAGCACGTGCGGCTGAGTCCAGGCGTTTGCACGGCCGCCGGCGCCCGCGTTCGACCCGACCTTCGTGCAGGCGCTTACTGCGATCGCACCGGCGCAGATGGACGCAATCGCGAGAAACCGTATCTTCATTATTCGAAGCTCCTTATATCGAATAGTTCCATGGATCCCAAAACGCCGAGATGACCGGGGACGGATCGAAGCCTT
>DASXGO010000389.1:0-10539 GCA_036489055.1 Candidatus Cybelea sp.
ACTCGCTTTCGGCTCCGAGATCCCGGAGTTTTCGAAGTTCGATCGCAAGAACTACTTCTATCCCGACATGCCCAAGGATTATCAGATCTCGCAGTACGATATGCCGCTCACACGCGGCGGCGCGGTGAGATATTGGCTGGAAGACGGCACGCTCAAAGAGTGCCGCTTGACGCGCATTCATCTCGAAGAAGATACGGGTAAATCGACGCACGCGGGCTCGGGTGACGGACGAATCGCGGGAAGCTCGTATTCGCTGGTGGATTTCAACCGCGCCGGCGTTCCGCTCATGGAGTGCGTATCGGAGCCCGAGCTCCATACCGCGCAAGAAGCGATCGGTTATCTCGAATCGCTGCGCCGAACGCTGCTCGCTCTCGGCGTGAGCGACGTCAAGATGGAAGAAGGCTCGCTGCGCTGCGATGCAAACGTCTCGATTCGCCCGGCCGGTTCGCCCGAGCTCGGCACGAAGACCGAGATCAAGAATATGAACTCGTTCCGGTCGGTGGAACGGGCGATCGAGAGCGAGATCGCACGGCAGATCGGCATCCTAGAGAACGGCGGACGCATCGTGCAGGAAACGCGCGGCTGGGACGAGGTCAACGGCGTGACCCATCCGATGCGCAGCAAAGAAGAAGCGCATGATTACCGCTACTTTCCGGATCCCGATCTGGTGCCGCTGGAGATCGCGCGCGAGCACGTCGACCGGCTGCGCGAAGCGCTTCCCGAGCTTCCGTGGCAGCGCTTCGAGCGCTATACCGCGCGATACGGTCTCGCGTCGAAGCAGGCGACGCAGCTGCTCGATAACCTTTCGCTCGCGGCGTACTTCGATCGCGTCGTCGATTGCAGCGGCAATCCGCAGCAGTCGAGCAACTTCGTCCTGGGCGAGCTTTCGCGGCTCGCGAACGAGACCGGCGTCGCAGTCGCGGAATCGCGCGTTTCATCCGAGCATGTCGCCGAGCTCATCGAGCTCGTGGAAGGAAAACGGATAAACTCCAAGATTGCCAAGGAGCTCTTGGCGCGCGTGTGGTCCGGCGCCGGATCGCCTGCTGCGATCGTGGAGCGCGAAGGGCTCGCGCAGACGACCGATCCGGCGGCGATCGAAGCCTTCGTTGACGAGGTTCTCGGCGCGAATCCAAAGGTCGTTGCCGATTATAAAGCCGGGAAGACCAACGTGATGGGATTTCTCGTCGGACAAGCGATGAAGGCTTCGCGTGGCAAGGCGGATCCCGCGGTCGTGAACGAGTTGGTGCGTAAGAAGCTCGCTTGACCCTCGCTGACGCCCGAACGCTCGAGGCTCTCGACTTCGCCGCGGTTCGCGAGCGTGTCGTCGCGGCGACTCATACCCAGCGCGGCAAATCCTACGCGCTCGAGCTTTCGCCGAGTACCGATTTTGAATCGGTGCGCCGCGAGCAGCGCCGCACCGAAGCCGTGCGCTCGCTGATCGCCCAAGCAGACTTTCGTGTCATGCCGGCGATCGAAACCGCGCCGCTCACGGAGGCGGCGCAGCTCGGCCGGACGCTGGCGGCGACCGATCTGCGAGCCATCGGCGATGCCATCGCGGCCGCGGCTGCAACGCATCGCGCGGTCCACGCGCTCGACGATCTTGCCGGCGTGGCGCGCAGCTATAGGCCGATGCGCGAGCTTGGCCGCGGAATTCTCGACGCCATCGACGAGCGCGGAAGCGTGCTCGATCGCGCATCGCCGGCGCTGGGGCGTATTCGCCGGAATCTCGCGCAGGCGCAAGCAAATGCTCGCGACCGCCTCGGGTCGATGCTTTCGTCGGCGAAGTACGCAAAAGCGATTCAAGACCGCATCGTTACGATTCGTAACGGCCGCTTCGTCATCCCGATCAAAGCCGAGTTCGCGGGAAGCGTTCCGAGCATCGTCCACGATACGAGCTCAAGCGGCCAGACGCTCTTCGTGGAACCGCTTGCGGCCCTGGAAGCGAATAACCGAGTACGTACGCTGCAAATCGACGAGGAGCGCGAGGTCGCGCGAATTCTCGAAAGTTTCTCTCGCGCCGTCGGCGCGCACGCCGCGCAGATCGATGCGAACGTCGAAATGCTCGCGCAGATCGACGTCCTCGCGGCAAAGGCCGAGCTCGCACTGCGCGCCGATTGCGTGATCCCGGAGCTCAGCGACGATCCGCTGCTCGCGATCGAACGGGGCCGGCATCCGCTGCTCGGCGACCGCGCGGTGCCGCAGTCCTTGCAGGTGGACGAGGCGAGGCGGCTACTCGTCGTGAGCGGACCGAATATGGGCGGAAAGACCGTCGCGCTGAAGATGGCCGGGCTGTTCGTCGCGATGGCGTATTGTGGGATGCAGCTGCCGGCTGCATCGGCGCGTGTCGGCCGCTTCGAGCGCGTCGTTGCCGATATCGGCGACGAGCAGTCGCTGGTTGAAAACGCTTCAACATTTTCGGCACACTTGGCGCGGATGCGCGAAATGCTCGACGGAGCCGACGCGCGTACGCTGGCGATCGTCGATGAGATCGGCGGCGGAACCGAGCCCAGCGCCGGTGCAGCCCTCGCGGTGGCGATGCTCGAGCGGCTCTTGGAACGCGGGGCGCGCGCGATCGTTTCCACGCACTCGGTCGAATTAAAGCTCTTCGCGCATGCGACCCCTGCGGTCGCAAATGCCAGCGTTCGCTTCGATCCGAAGACCTTTGCGCCTACCTTCGAGCTGGACGTTGGTACGCCGGGACAATCGTTAGCCTTTCCGTTGGCGACGCGGATGGGCATCGATCCGGAAATCGTCGCGCGGGCACACTCGTTGCTCGAAGGACGTGAGCGCGACTACGAAGCAGCGCTTGCGGAGCTCGCGCTCCGCAGCGGCGAGCTGCGCGAGGAGCGCGAGCGTCTCGAAGCGCAGCGGCGCGAGACCGCAGGCGAACTGCAACGGCTGCAGCGCGACCGCAGCGAGCTCGAGGCGGAATGCCGCCAGTTTGCGGCACGCGCCGAAGAACGTTTGCAGCAAAGTTTACGCGACTTCGCGCGCGAGCTGCATGGCCGCAAGGTCACGCGATCGCAGACAAAGCTGCTCGACGAAACGATCGCGGCAATGCGCCGCGATCTCGGCATCAGCACCGAGGCGCCGCCCCCGCGTGACGAAACCGCGTTCGTACCGGGCGATCGCGTGCGTATTCTTTCCCTCAATCAAGATGGCGTCGTCGCCGAAGATTGGGACGACAGGTTGCTCGTCTCCGTCGGTTCAATGAAGACGATGGTGGAAAGAAGCGACGTTGCACGGATCGGCGCTGTCGAGAAACCTCCGCAGCGTTCGGCTCGCGAGGCGGAGACGCGCATGAACGCGGCGCAGCGCTCGACGGCCGAGCTTGACGTACGCGGCAAGCGGTATGCCGAAGCGGAGCCGCTGGTGGAGCGCTGGATCGACGACGCGCTGCTGGCCGGAAACTCGCCGCTTCGCCTTATCCACGGCAAGGGCACCGGGATGCTCGGCCGCGGCTTGCAAGAGTATTTGCGTACCCACGCGAGCGTGAAGAGCTTACGATACGGAACCGAAGAGGAAGGATCGACCGGCGTGACGCTGATCGAGCTAAAGACGTGAGCGTTCGTAACACGCACGAGCTGCTCGACGCTTTCGAACACGTCGAAACCGCGAAAGAGTTTGAAGAGCGGCTTGCGTTGGGGCGCCCGCTGCGCGTCAAGCTCGGCATCGATCCGACGAGTCCGGACCTGCACTTGGGCTTCATGGTCGTGCTGCATCCGCTTCAGCGGTTCGCCGAGGCGGGACATCGTGTCACGTTAATCATCGGCGATTTTACGGCGCGCATCGGAGACCCGAGCGGCCGAAACGTGACGCGCCCGCAGCTCACGCGCGAGGAGATCGAAGCGAATATGCGCGCCTATCGCGAGCAGGCCGGCAAGGTTCTCGATCTGGAACGGATCGAGGTTCGCTATAACTCGGAATGGCTCGATGCGCTCAGCCAAACCGACCTCGTCAAGCTGCTCGCGAAAACGACCGTCGCGCAAATGCTCGAGCGCAACGATTTTCGCGAGAGGTACGAGGGCGGCGTGCCGATCTCGCTTCACGAGTTTCTTTATCCCGTCGCGCAGGCGTACGACTCGGTTGCGATCGAGGCCGACGTGGAGCTGGGCGGAACCGATCAGCTTTTCAACTTGCTCTTAGGCCGGCAATACCAGCGTGAGTTCGGCCAGCTGCCGCAGATCTGCGCGACCGTACCGCTGCTCGTCGGGCTCGACGGCGAAAAAAAGATGAGCAAGTCGCTCGGCAATTATGTCGGCGTAACCGAATCTCCGCGCGATCAGTTCGGCAAACTCATGAAGCTTCCGGACGAGCTGATGCCGGACTATGCGCGGCTCGCAGCCTTCCGCTCGCGTTCCGACGCGCAGCGGCTGGCCGCCGATCTGGCCGATGGGCGCGCGAATCCGATGGACGAGAAGAAGCGGCTCGCACGAGAGATCGTGGCACGCTATCACGGCGCAGAGGCCGCCGGCGCCGCGCTCGACTATTTTGAGCGAACCGTGCAGCGGCGCGAGCTCCCATCCGGCGACGTGGACGAGATCGATCTTGGCCAGTGCAAACGGGTTGCGGAAGTTCTGGTCAAGGCCGGATTTGCGGAAAGCCGTCGCGCGGCCGAGCGACTGATCCAGGGGAATGCGGTGAAGATCGACGGGGAGCCGGTTCGAGATGCCGGCGCGCTCTGGAGTGCGACGCAGCCGGCGATCCTCTCAGTCGGTTCGCGCCGGTTCGCGCGAGTGCTGCCGGCCGACGCGGTGCGTTAGAGCCGCTCTGCGAGCTCGCGCAACTCTTCGCCGCTGAAGACGTAATGCGTCTTGCAGTACTCGCACGTCGCCTCAGTGCGATCGCGCTCGCGAGTGAGTTGAAGCAGCTCGTCGGCGCCTAAACCCATAAAGACCGCTTCCACTTTGCTTCGATTGCAGCGGCAGGCAAAGCGCACGGCGATCGCGGGATGCGACCGCAGTTCCAAATTGCCGGCAAGCTCGCGCAGCAACGCAGCGGCATCGGCGCCCTGCGCGATGAGCTGGGTTATGGGCGGCATGTTTGCCGCGCGTGTTTCGAGTGCCGCGATCGCGCGTTCCTCGGCGCCGGGAAGCGTTCGCGCAAAAAGGCCGCCCGCCGCTACGACCCCGCTCGGATTTGCCAAAACGCCCAATGCGACGATGCTCGGAATTTGTTCCGATTGTGCGAGATAGACGGCAAGGTCTTCGGCGATCTCGCCGCTGTAAAGGGGCACGACGCCGACGTAGGGTTGTCCGATGTCGCTCGAGCGCGTCACCTGCAGCGAGCCGGCGCCGATCGCACCCGAGACGTTGAATTTGCCGCGCGCGTCGACCGGCAGCTCGACCTGCGCGTTGTGGGCATACCCGCGCGCGCCGATGGTGTGCTCGTCCAAAAGCCAGGCATCGGCGGCGAGCCGGCCCAACGGTCCGTCGCCGGCAATCTGCAGTGAGATCCGCTCGTTGCCCTTCAAACCGGCTGCGAGCATCGCGGCGCCGGTCGTGAGCCGCCCCACCGCCGCCGTCGCGGTCGGCCAGAGATCGTGACGGTCGCGTATTTCGGCAACCAGTTCGGTCGTGATTGCAGCCGTCAGCGAGACCCCGGCTTCGAGGTTCACGGCGGAAAGAAGCTTGTCGGGCATGTGCGCCAGTAATTCGAAGGCCTGCCGTTTTCCTCCAAAGAAGCGGTTGCGATGCGCGTTTTGGTTTTGCACGGACCGAACCTCAACTTGCTTGGCGAGCGCGAGCCGGAGATTTACGGAAAGCAGACCCTTGCAGAGCTCGATGCCGCGATTGCAAACGCGGCACGCGAGCTCGGAGTGGACGTCGACTGCGAGCAGCACAATTCCGAAGGTGCGCTGATCGATGCGCTCCACGCATCGCGGCAGAAGTACTCCGGCATCGTTATTAACCCGGGCGCGTACGCGCATTATTCGTACGCAATTGCCGATGCAATTTCCGCGATCGGGATTCCGGTCATCGAGGTTCATCTCTCGAATATTGCGGCGCGCGAATCGTTTCGGCGCAGGAGCGTAACGGCGGCCGCTTGCCGCGGGGTCTTCAGCGGACTCGGTGCCGATGGTTACGCACTGGCGCTGCGCGCGCTGCAGGACTTCCCGACGCGTTCGGACGGCGGGGGAAGGCAGCCTGGCCGTTGAACGACTTGTGCCCTTTGTGCTGCGGGCGAGGAGATGCGACGTTGACGAAAGCCGATGTCATTGACGCCGTCGCCGACGAAACGGAACTTTCGAGGCGACAGGCCGGCCACATAGTCGATCTTATCTTGGACCGAATCAAGGAGGCGTTGCAGAAAGGCGATCGCGTTGCGCTCAATCCGTTTGGAAGTTTCGTCGTGCGCTCGCGCCAAGCACGCGAGGGGCGTAATCCAAAGACGGGAGAGAAGCTTACGATCGCTGCGCGAAGAGTGCCGGCCTTTATAGCGGGCCGGTCGTTGAAGGAGGCCGTAGGCGGAACTGCGGCGCGCAAGAAGAAGGCGAAAGTCACCGTGTCATGACGGGCTGTAGCGAAGCTTGGTTATCGCGCTAGTCTGGGGGACTAGAGATCGCTGGTTCGAATCCAGTCAGCCCGAAAGTTTTCCGGCATGAAAATCGGCACGTTGGAAATGAAAATCGCGCGCGTCGAAGGATTTCAAGTGCGCATCCGCACGTCCGACGGACGCAATATCCGCTCCGATCGCGAAGGCATGCCCCCGTGGCCGTATGAAAAAGGCGCGCGCGATCGCTGGTCGGTCGCGCGTTGGAAACAAGAGCGATTCGTCAGTCTCTATCCGGGTTTCGGCGTCGACGTGCTCGATGGTGACGGTGAAATCGTCGAGTTCGGTCAAACGCTTCTGGAAACGGTGCGCGAAAGCTACGACTGACGCTTTTTGGCCGACGCATAAAGAAATTCGTCGAAGTATAAAGAAAGTTAACTTCTCGAAAAGGTGACGGAGCGGGGGCTCGGCCAAGTAGGCGCGGCTGGAAAGGAAGGAGCCGCGCGTGCAGTATCGGTTGGGCGGGCTGTTATTTTTTCTGCTCGTGGGTGTCGGCGCGTTTGCTGCATGCAGCGGCGGCGGCTCGACCACAACGAGCAACCTTTTGCCGGCTTCGCCCATTAGCCGAGGCGCGTCGTCCTCGCCAATCAAGCACGTGATCGTCGTCATCCAAGAGAATCGCAGCTTCGACGATTTCTTCGCAACGTTCCCGGGCGCGAATGGAACGAGCGTCGGACTTGCTCAGCCGATGCCGTCCGCGATCGCCGAGGCCTGCGCGGCGGCGGGCCAGCCCGTCATCACGAAGCCGACGAGCGTCCCACTAACGGAAGTCGACATAAAAGGCAACGGGTTCTACGGGAATTTCAATCATTTCCACGACCTCGCGCACAACTATAAATCGGGATATCTGCTCGAGTGCGACTCGGCGGCGGGAGGGCCTAACAGCTCCAAGCCGTGCAAGATGGACGGCTTTGATTTGTCGAACGACGGTCCCGACGGCTCGGGTCAACCAACCTGCACGTATACGTATCAATACGTCAATCCGACCGACATCGCACCCTATTGGTCGCTCGCCCAGCAATACGTCTTGGCGGACAATGCCTTCCAAACCCAAGGCAGCGAAAGTTTTACTGCCCATCAAGAACTAATCGCCGGCGGCACGGCAATCGATTCGAAAGAGAGCATCATCGACGATCCCAGCTATTTCCCGTGGGGCTGCGACGGCAACTCATCGAGCGAAGTAACGAATCTATTGACAACCTCCGGGCAGTACGAAGGTTTTAAGGGACCATTCCCGTGCCTGAGCTATAGCACGATCCGCGATCTCCTCGATGCGAACAATATCTCGTGGAAGTTTTACGCCGAGAAAGTCTACGGCTGGCAGAATAAGAAGCGCTCCTCGGCGGGCATTTGGAGCGCCTTCGACGCCATTCATGCGGTACGATACGACACGAGCGAATGGGGCAAGAAGGTCGTCTGGCCGGACACCAAGATCTTTACCGACATTACAAACGGGCGGCTTCCGGCCGTATCGTGGATTACGCCCGACGCCGTCAACTCCGACCACCCGCAAGAGAAGAGCGACACGGGTCCGTCCTGGGTAGCGCACGTCGTCAACTCGATCGGCAAGAGCAAATATTGGAAAAGTTGCGCCATCGTCGTGTTATGGGATGATTGGGGCGGCTATTACGACCACGTACCGCCGCCGTTTTACGACAATCAAGGTGGCCTCGGCTTCCGCTTTCCGATGCTCATCATTTCGCCGTACGTCCAGGCGCACGTCGAGCATACGCAATATGAAACCGCGAGCGTGCTGCGCTATATCGAGGACAACTGGAAGCTAGGGACGCTCGGCCAGGAAGATTCGCGCGCAAAGGGTCTTGAAAACGCGTTCAACTACAACCAGACGCCGCGGCCGTTCCAAACGATCCAGCCGAAGTATTCGCGGTCGTTTTTCGAGCATCAGAAGCCGTCCGGGATTCCGCCCGACACGGAATGAGAGCCTTTCTCGCGCTTGCGCTGATCGCACTCATCGTAGCCTGCAGCGGCGCGCCGCTTCGCGTCGCACCTCAGCTCGCGCCGGACGACACGATACTCGAGCAAGCCTCTGAAAAGACGCCGATCAAGCACGTCGTAATCCTCATTCAAGAGAATCGAAGCTTCGATAATTTCTTCGCGACGTTCCCCGGCGCCGACGGTACGACCACCGGAAAGGCTGCCGCGATGACCGGATCGGAGCCATCCTATTGTGCCGCCGCGGGGATGCCCGTTATCACCCAGCCGACCACGATTCCGCTGCAAGAGACCGACTTGTACGGATCGGGCTTCGGCAAGAGCGGAAACTTTGCCGAGAATAGCGATCTGCCGCACATCCACAGCGGTTTTCAGACCGAATACGACCATCGCAAGATGGACGGTTTCGATGTCGTCGGAACCGGCGCCAACGGCAGCGGATCCTTTCTCTGCACGTACGCGTATCAATACGTCAACCCCGGCGACATCGCGCCCTACTGGGATATCGCCAAGCAGTACGTGCTGGCCGATCACACGTTTCAGACGCAAGCCAGCGGGAGCTTTACCGCCCATCAAGATCTCATCGCCGCCGGCACCCAAATCGAACCCAATGAAGCGCTAATTGATAATCCGACGTACTTTCCGTGGGGTTGCGATGCTAATTCGCCGGTCCGCACCGCGATCATCAAGCGCAGCGGCGTCGTCAAGCGCTACGGAGGCCCATTCCCGTGCTTCAAATATACGACGCTCCGCGATCTCCTCGACGCCGGCGGCGTTTCGTGGAAGTACTATGCGATGCCGGTCCAAAAGGAAACGGGACCACAGCACGGCGACACCGCCGGGATCTGGAGCGCATTCGATGCCATCAAAGCCGTGCGCTACAGCAACGAATGGCGTCAGAACGTCACTCGCGGAAGCAGCGTGATCTTGAAAGATATCTCGAACCGGCAGCTTCCCGCCGTGGCTTGGGTAAGCCCCGACGCCGACAACTCCGACCATCCGCAAGAGAAGAGCGACACCGGGCCGTCGTGGGTCGCGTCGGTCGTCAATGCGGTCGGCGAAAGTCCGTATTGGAAATCGACGGCGGTCGTCGTGCTCTGGGACGATTGGGGCGGCTTTTACGATCACGTCCCGCCGCCGGAGCCCTTCAACTGGCAAGGTGGACCCGGTTTCCGCGTGCCGATGCTGATCGTTTCGCCGTACGTCAAGGCACATGTGGAGCATTCGGTTTATGAATTCGGAAGCGTGCTGCGCTTCATCGAGAACAACTGGCACCTCGGAACGCTCGGTCGAAACGACGCGCACTCCACCAGCATCGGCAATGCCTTCGATTTCAAGATGAAGCCGCGCGCGTTTCACAAGATCCCCTCGAAGTACCCCGCCGACTACTTCCTGCGCCAGCCGCCCTCGGGCCTCGCGCCCGACACCGAGTAGAACGGGAACGTACATGAAGTCGAGCGCGTTATATCTCTGGACTATCGCAATGGCAGTTGGTTTGGCGCTGGGCGCCTGCAGCGGCGGCTCGTCGCCTATCTCCAGCGGCATCCCGTTCGCGCGGCATCGCGGTTCGGGAAGCACGCCGATTCAACACGTCGTGATCGTAGTTCAAGAGAATCGCAGCTTCGATAATTTGTTCGCTACGTTTCCCGGCGCCAACGGCGCGAAGCGCGGCAAAGAGAAGCTTAGCACGGGAGACCGTTGGGTGAAGCTGAAGCCGCAGCCGCTGGTTATCGGCTACGATCTTCAGCACTGCCATGCGGCATTTTTAAAGGCTTTGGATAGCGGGAAAATGGACGGCTTCAATCTCGAAGGCAAGGGCGCGTGCCCGACGGCCCCGCTGGCCGGTAAGGCGCCGTACCATTACGTTAGTCCGGCCGACATCGCGCCGTACTGGGATATTGCCGACCAATGGGTTCTGGCGGACGACACGTTCCAAACTCAGGGAAGCGGAAGCTTCACCGCCCACCAGGATTTAATTCGCGGCGGAACGTGCGTGCAAAGCTGTTCCACGCCCTCGGCTTCGACGGAGAGCCT
>DASXGO010000409.1:0-21361 GCA_036489055.1 Candidatus Cybelea sp.
AGCACCCGGACGCGCCGGCGCGGGTCGATGTTAAACGTCGCCAGCAGTTCTTGGGCGCGCGCGACGCTGAAGTTGGCGAACGCGCGACGATTCATCTCGATGTGTTCGCCGACCGTCATCCAGTCGTAGAGCACGTTGCGCTCGGGCACGTACGCGATGCGCTCGAGCATCGCGGGCACCAATGGGCGTCCATCGTAGCGAATCGTTCCGCTCGTGGGCCGTGCGAGGCCGAGCAGACATTTAAACGTCGTCGTCTTGCCGGCACCGTTCGGACCGAGCAGACCGAAGACGCTCGCCCCTGGAATCTCCAGCGTGAAGTCGTCCACCGCGGCCACCGGTCCGTAAATCTTGCGTAAATTCGTTATCGTGATCGTGCTCATGCTCGCTGCTTTCTCACTACTCGCCGAACCAGCGCGTCAGCGCATTCTCAAAGAGCCGCCGTACTTCGTCGCGTTCCAATCCGACCGACTTTGCTTCCCGTAGCGCGAGGTCGAGCGCGTCGCCGGCGATCTCCGCCGCGATTTTCGGCGACTCGGTCACGCCGTTGGTGCGCACGAACGAACCGCGTCCGGGCGCCGTCTCGATCACCTGCTCGCGCTCGAGTTCGCGGTATGCGCGTGCCACGGTGTTCGGGTTGACGGTGAGGTCGATTGCGAGCTGCTTGACCGTCGGGAGCTGCTCTCCCGCCTGCAAGACGCCGAGTGCGATTGATCGCTTGATCTGCTCGATGATTTGCAGGTAGATCGGCACGCCGCTGCGCGGATCGACCGTTAGAACGGCCGGCATGGTAAGAGGCCCTTTTCGCTATGCGCGGCGCGCTAGAACTTGGGGCCCCAGCCGGGGAAGAGCTCGGTGGGCCGGTGATCCGGCAGCCGGACGGGCGTGCGGGTCTCGCGAGCCGCGTCGGATTGGGAGCTGAACGTCGTGTGGATCATTGTCGGGGTCCTTTCGCAGAGTCTAGTACCATCAAGCTATCGTACTAGTACACTAGTACAATAGCTCAATGGTACGACCCTGTCAAGCCCCCGACTTGGAAATTTTCCGAAGGCCCGCGAAGCGGGGATCGTTGGCGATATAAGCCGCCGCGTAATCATCGTCGAGCCGCGACCGGCGCAGCCACGTGAGCGCGGTTTCCCGGTCTCCTACGGCCTCGAAGGCGACCGCGAGATCCTCGGGCGGGACCTCCTTTGCGCTGCGCTGGGCAATCGCGAGTTGGGCTCGAGCCTCAGCCATGCGGTTCTCGCGGGCGAAAAGCGGCGCCAAGAGCGCTGCCGCGTGTGGAGCGCATTTGTCGCATGCAGCCGCCATGCGGCGGAAGGTCGCTTTCGCCCCGGCGTCGTCACCGAGCGCCTCGTAGGCCAATCCCAGCGTTTCGTAGGCATCGGGACGCTGCGGGGAAAGGTCGAGCGTCTCTTGCGCGTAGGCGATCGCGTCGCGGTAGTGGCGCTCCAGATAGGCAGTCGTGCCGAGCCAGGCCGTCGTGGCGACGGAGAGCGGATCGAGTTGCGCCGAACTCTCCAGCTCGGTGTAGGCTTCCGCGACGTGACCCTGCTGCAGAAGCGCGATGCCGTACCACTCGTGCGCGCTGCCGCTTGACGGATCGAGGGCGATCGCCCGCCGAAGGTCGGCCATGGCACGGGCGATCTGGACCGGCGTCGCCTTCATCGTGCCCGACGCGATCATCCCAAGCACCGCATATGCGTCGCCGTCGTTCGGGTCGAACGTGAGCGCTTTATGGGCGTACGCGCGTGCCCGCGCGATATCGACCTTCGCCAGAGCGGTACCGTATCCGTAATCGGCCATGATCGCGTTGGCCAGAGCTAAGCCGGCGTACCCGCGCGCATCGCGCGGATCGTCGGCGACGATGCGTGAAAAATATTCCACGCTCTTCGCGGTGCCGTCTTTCGTGCGTAGGTTCCAATAGTAGCGGCCGATCGTGTAGAGCCGGGCGTCTTGTGCCGCGACGTTTGAACCCATTGCCTGGCCGGGCGCAATTCCCGAGGCCAGCTTCGTGCCGCCAAAGAGCGCGACAAGGGCGAACGATGCGGCCAGCGCCAAGCCGCGCCACCAGCGCATCGCCGGCCGACGCGGCGCCGCCGCGGGTTCGGGGCGTGCGATCTCGCGGCGCACGACCGATGCGGCAAAACGGTAACCTCGCCGCGGGATCGTTTCGATCGCGTCGGCGTCCCAACGCGCGCGCAAGGTTTTGCGAAGAACGTAGATGTTCTGCGCGAGGTTTGCTTCGTCGACGTATCCTTCGGGCCAGATGCGCGCCAGCAGATCCGCCTTGGGAAAGACCTCGCCGGGATGTTCGATTAGGGCGAGGAGCGTTTCGACGACCTTCGGTCCGATTGGAAGCGGCAGACCGCGGTCGAGCAAGAGTAGACGCGCGTCGTCTAGTTGGAAGGGCCCGAATTCGTAAAGGCTCATACCGGAACTCCCTCGGTGAGAACGTTGATGCCCTGAATCCTATATACGCTCTTCGGCCGCGAAAGTTTTCGCATTTTTCACGCTCGGTTGCTTGATCACGGTACGAAAACGCGTAATACCCCCGGAAGCACTTCGAAACGGGCCGGAGTCGTCCCGGCCGGCTCGCCGTCGGCGCTGATATGGTGCGGCCGGTGCGTCCACACGTCAAAGGCCTTCGCCCGGTACGTGCGCAAGCCGTCGGCGAAACGCCGCTTGCCGGAAACGATCGCGGCCGCCACCGAGAAAAACTGGCGCGCGTTTTCAATCTCCACCGCGTAGAGCTCGAGCCGTCCGTCATCGATGGCGGCACCCTCGACCCTGATGAAGCCGCCGAATCGTTGACTATTGGCGACCGTGAGCTGCACGGCTCGCAAGCGCGCCGTCGCGCCGTCGTGGGAGATCTCGGCTCTAAAGGAACGCGCGTAACGGACCGCGGTCAGTGCGCTCGCGGCGATCGCGAGCAGTCCGAAGCGCTGTTTTTCCTCGGAACGCTGGCGACGCGCGAGCCTGCTTGAGATGCCGATGCTCGCCTCGGTCACATAGTAGGTGTTGTTGACGCGAGCGGCGTCGATTCGGCGGGTCTTGCCGGCGGCGATCACGCCGCACGCGCCTTCGATATCGAGCGGGATCTCAAGCGTCCGCGCGAGATCATTGAACGTGCCTAACGGCACGATGCCGACGGGAACGTCGAGCGCGAGCGCTCGCGGAAGCTTGCCGACTAGGGTTCCGTCGCCGCCGGCGACCACAATGGCGTCGATCTCCTCGCTCGCCTGCGATTCGGTGAGGTCGACGCTGCGACGCCGCAGTTCGTCGCGCACCGCGTCGCCGAATTGACGGCCGCGGCGCGACCGCGGATTGACGACGAGGCAGACCCGCACGCGTTGGCCCTTACCGCAGAACGATCCGAAGGTAGCGGTAGAGCGCCCATGCTGCAACGGCCGCGAGCGCAAGCGTCCCGCCGACCATCACGACGTAACCGAAATCGATCCCCGCCTGGGTCAGCGCGTCGACGTATCCGACGGCGGTTTCCGACACGCTCAAGTTTTCATACACGGCGTGAAAGACGAAATAAACGATGACCGCCCCGGGCGCGGCCGCGAGGAAGATGACGAGATAGCGAGTGCGCCGTTCGCGGTCCATCACGCTTGCAGCGGATTCGACGCGGGCCGCCGACGAAACCTCATCGCGATGCACCTTCCGAAGCGGCGCCCCCTGCCGCACAATCCTCTACCCGAGTCCCCGTACGAAGTGCTGACGCTCTTCACCGGTGCGATGGTTGGAGCGTCTCTTTTCCTGATGGCGACCGGCGCCCTGATGTCGTTCTTCAAGTCTGCGTTGAATCTCGACCAGGCGCAGCTCGGCTTGATTCTCTCGACGGAGCTGATCGGATCCGTTGCGATGACGTCGGTGGCGGGGCTGCTGACCGATCGATTCGGCGATAAAAGGGTCGTGTTGTGGAGCGGAATGCTGATGGGCGTCGCGCTCATCGCCGCTGCGTTGATCGAGAACTTCACGTGGTTACTCGCCTGGCTCTTCGTGTACGGCATCGGGTATGCCGCCGTCACGCCTGCCGGCTGCCACGCGATCATTTTTTTCTTCAAGAAGAGCGCGCGCGGCGTCGCGATGGGCGTTCGGCAGTGCGGCGTGCCGATCGCGGGCGTGATCGGTTCCCTGCTGCTTCCGGCCGTAGCGACGCGGTTTGAGTATCGCGGAGCGCTCGTAGCCGCCGGGGTTCTCACGCTGATCGCCGGCGGGATTGCATCCTCGCTCTACCGCGAGCCGAGCGAGCTGCAAGGCGAGCGGGTTTCAATCGGTACGATGCTCCTCGAGATGCTCGAGATCGCACGCGAAAGCCGGTTAATTCTGTTGACGCTGACCTCCATGATCTTGGCCGCCGGTCAGTTTGCGTTGATCGGATATCTGGCACTGACCTTCTCGCACGCAGCGGGCTTCGGCGTGCCGCTCTCGGTCGCGTTGTTTACGATCTCCCAGAGCGCCGCGATCGCCGGACGTCTCGCGTGGGGATGGATCAGCGATCGCGTCTTTGACGGAAACCGTGCGTTGCCGCTCGCCGTCGTCTGCCTGGTGGTTGCGCTGCTGGCGCTCGCAATGGCCGACGTCGGAACGCACACGGCGGTATGGACGGCGGTCTTGGTCTCGGCAGCGCTCGGCTTCGCCGCGGAGGGATGGATCGGCGTGAGCGTTATCGGCTTTGCCGAAATCGGCGGTGAGGAACACTCGGGAAGCGCGCTCGGCGTCGGCCTCACGTGGACGTTGGCGGCGGCGATGCTGACGCCGGCGATTTTCGGTGCGGTCGTGCAGACGCACGGGTTTAGCGTCGCGTGGCGCTGGCTCGCACTGATCCAAGCGCTCGGCATCGTCCCCGCGCTCCTGGCCGGGACGGCCGTCCTCGGGAACCTGAGCCGCAAAGGCGCCGCGTAAGTCTTAGAAATCTAGTTGACAGAGCGCCGCATTTGCTTTAGGATCAACTCCTATGAATCTAGTTGTTACGCCGGCTCGGCATGCCGCGTAAACCCTCACCGGTCCTGACCGATCACGAGCTGCGCTTGATGGAGGTGCTGTGGAAGCTCGGCCGTGCCACCGTCGCCGAGGTAACGGCGCGCGTCGGTTCGCCGCCGCTCGCGTATAACACGGTGCTGTCGACGCTGCGAACGCTCGAGCAGAAAGGCTACGTCGGACACGACGAGGACGGGCGTGCCTTCATCTATCGCCCGCTCGTTGCGAAGGCGCAGGCGGCCGATTCCGCAGTGCGCCAAGTTTTGCGCCGCTTCTTCGGCAACTCACCCGGGCAGCTCGCGGTGACGCTGGTCGACGGCACGCGGCTTAGCGACGACGACTTGGCACGTATTGCGAAGGCACTCGGTCGCAAACGAAAGGCATCACGATGATCGTCACGGTTCTGTTCAACGGTCTTTGGCAGGGAGCGCTCGTCGTTGCGGTTACCGCCGTTCTCTTACGGCTGCTCTCGCAGCGCAGTGCAGCGACGCGCTACGCTGCGTGGTTTTGCGCGCTCGTCGCGATCGCAGCGATGCCCGTTCTGACGGCAACTTCGCATTGGGGAGCCGCCATCTTCGCAGCGATGGAGCGCCACACGACGCCGAGCGCCGGCATCTTTTCGCTCGTACCGCTCCGCGCAGCCTCCTCCGTGACGAGCGGCCCGCTGCACCTATTTACCGGACTCTACGGCACGCAGATGCTTACGGCAATTACGATACTCTGGTTCGCAGGAGCTGCGTTCGGATTGCTGCGCCTGGCCGTGAGTCTGCACCGAATCGCGCGGATCCGTCGCACCGCCGCGCCGTTTTCGCACGCGGACGGCGTTCCCGTGCTCGTATCGAACGGTTTGACGATTCCGATCGCGGCGGGAATTTTTTCGCCCGTCATCGTGCTCCCGAGCGAGCTCGCACAAAATCTCACGCGAGAGCAGCTCGCCTGCACGATCGAACACGAGCTCGCGCACTTGCGCCGCGGTGACGTTGCCACGAACCTGGTCCAACGCATCGTCGAGGCCGTGCTTTTCTGGAACCCTTGGGCCCACGTCGCCGGCAGAAATCTCGTGCGCGAACGCGAGTGCGCGTGTGACGATCGAGCCGCGAGCCGAATCGGCGAGGCGGCCGATTACGCGTCGTGTCTTGCCGCGCTGGGGCGGCTCATCACGGCAGCGCCGGAGCCGCTTCTGACGCCCAGTGCATTCGGGTCCCGCAATGCGCTCGTCAACCGCATCGAACGATTGACCGCAGAGCGTTCGCGCAACGATGTATCACTCAACTATATCGCCATAGGAGCCGTGACCATGGTATTGACCGTTCTGACCCTTGCGTTGCAAGTGCTCATTCCCGCACCGCTCTACGCGGCTCCGCTCGGCAAGCCCGTCCACGCAACGACCGTTGCGGCGAGCAGTGCGTGTACGACGCCCAACGCCGAACCCAAGGCGATCGATCCGGCGGAGCCCGATCTCCCGAAGTCGGAGATGCCGTCACACAAAGTTTCGGCCATCGTCACAGTGACGCTTGACGCGAACGGAAAACCAACGGAGGCAAAGATCTATCGGTCCAGCGGTTATCCGAACGTGGACCATGCGGTCGTCGCCGCCGCGCAAAAATCAAAGTACTCGCCGAAGCTGGTCAACTGCACGCCGGTGCAGAGCACGTACTTGTTCCGTGCCGACTTTGCACCCTGAGTTTTCATAAGCGCCGCGCCGGAACTGTGATTACGGGCGCGTGAACGTTACGCCAGCGCCGCCGCCGAGAACGATCTGGAAGATTGGGCGTCCGCCGGTCTTCTTGTAGATGTTGATCGCGTTTGCGGCCGGAGCGGCGATGTTCTTGACGCTTTTGGCGAAGACGCCGTTTGGTTTCTTGTTAATCGAGCCCCAACTCGACGGGTCATCCACGTATTGGCCCGAGCTCTCGCCCTGGAGAATGATCGATTTCTTGGAAGTCGCGGTGCTGCCGGAGACCGACGTCAAGTAGATGCCCATGTCGAAACCGCTGGCGGCCTGATCGGCGACGCCGATTTGCTTGCCCATGCTCTGGACTGCGCCCGGGAAGCCGATCGACTTGTTGAAGTTGAGTTTCATCCACGACGAGCCGCCGGCCGGCCACTCGTACAGGCTCGGCGAGCTGCACGGCGCTTCGTCCGCGCATTCAACGTAGAAGTTGCCCTTGGTGTCAAAGCCGCCGGGCCAGTCGAGGGCGACGCCGCCCCAGTCTTGGCCGCCAAACGCGAGCCCACCGAGCTGCGCAGTTACGATACACTGCGAGCGGCGCTGCAAGAAACGTTGAGCGACGGTGAGATCCAAATTCTTGGCGCCGAGGGCGCCGTGTGGTCCGAAGATCAAGCGGTAGCGGAAGCGCTGAAAGTTTAAGGGCTCGGCTACCGACAATGCCGTCCCACTGCCCAGAAAGGGACTCGAACCCCCACGGTGTTGCCACCACTGATACCTGAAACCAGCGCGTCTACCAATTCCGCCATCTGGGCGCGGGAGTAACTGCGATTCGCGGCACTTCGCGCGTCGCCCCTCTGGCTCGAAACCTCACGCGACGGCGGGCGGTTTGGAGGAACCTACATGGCTCTCCCTCTGGTCCAACCCCAAGACTCTGCCCCGCTCGACCCCTATTCGCAGTCGGTAACGGCGGCGGCCGAACGCGTCAGCCCGGCGGTCGTCAGCATCGAAGTGCGCAACGGCCGCCGCGGCGGCAACGGCAGCGGCTTCATCTTCACGCCCGACGGCTTCGTCATCACGAACAGCCACGTCGTTCATGACGCGCAACGCATCGCGATCGCGTTGCTCGACGGACGCGAACTCCCCGCGACGCTCGTCGGCGACGATCCGGATTCCGATTTGGCGGTGCTGCGCGTCGACGCGCCCGATCTCGCATATGCCGAATTGGGCGATTCGTCCGCACTGCGCCCCGGTCAGCTCGTCGTCGCAGTTGGAAATCCGTACGGCTTGGCCTACACCGTGACCGCGGGCGTGGTGAGCGCGCTCGGGCGCTCGTTGCGTTCGCAATCGGGCCGCTTGATGGAGAACATCATTCAAACGGACGCAGCGCTCAACCCCGGAAACTCGGGCGGCCCATTGGTTACGGCGCACGGCAACGTGATCGGCGTGAATACCGCCGTCTTTCCCGGACAAGGCATCTGTTTTGCCATCGCCATCAACACCGCCAAGCACATCGCGGGATTGGTGATGCGCGACGGGCGCGTGCGGCGCGGCTACTTGGGTATCGCCGCGCAAGACATCGTCTTGCCGCCGAGCGCGGCACGGAGACTCGGCTTGGACGACCGGCGAGCAATCGTCATCGACTCCGTCGAGCCCGGCAGCCCGGCCGATACGGCTGCGCTCAAAGCGGGCGACGTGCTGCTGGCGTTCGAAGGCCTGCGCGTGAATAGCCTCGATGCGCTCTACAAGCTGCTCACGAGCATCGATCTCAGCCGATCGTACAAGCTCGATATTCTTCGCAAGAGCGAGCGGTTTTCACGCATCGTCCTGCCCGTAGAGTCTTCGCGCTAGGCAACCTCGAATAGCGGCTGCGCGTGATCCGTAAGCTCCTGCCGATTCTCGGCATCACCTTCATCGACATCGTCGGCTTCAGCATGCTGATTCCGATGCTGCCGTACTTTGTCACGCATTTCGGACTCTCGGCCGTTGTGGTCGGAATTCTGTTTGCCACGTTCTCGTTCTGCCAACTCGTCTCGGCACCGCTCTGGGGTTACATTTCAGACCGGCTCGGGCGCAAAATGGTGCTGATCATCAGCCAAATCGGCGCGACGATCGGCTGGGCCATGCTGGGACTTGCACCGAACATCGCTGCAGCCATCGCGGTTGCACCGATCGCAGTCGTCTTCACCGCACGCATCATCGAAGGAATCTCCGGCGGAAACATCAGCATCACGCAGGCCTACGTTGCGGATCTCGTTGTTCCGCGCGAACGCGCGCGGGCGTTCGGGTTCATCAGCGCAATGTTCGCAGCGGGAATGGTCTTCGGCCCCTTCAGCGGCGGAATTCTCTACGAACATTTCGGATTCGCGACGCCGTTCTTGGTCGCAGCCGGTTTGCAATTCGTTACGCTCTTGTTGACGATTACAATGCTACCCGAGTCGCGGGCGCGCCGCGACGATGAAGAGCGAATTGGGCTCGATGCGATCGTCCGAAGCTTCCTCAAGCCTCGGATTTCGCGGTTGCTGTGGCAGAAGCTCGCGATTGCGCTGGCCCTCTACGGCTGGTTCGCCGCATTTGCGCTCTTCCTGCAGCGTCAGCTCGGCTTCAATCTAACCGAAACCGACTATCTCTTTTCGATCTTCGCCGTCGTCAACGTCGTGATGAACGCGTTCGTCGTCGGACGGGTATCGGCGCGCTTGGGCGACCGCAGGATGTCGAACGTGGGCCTCACGTGTTTGGTCGCCGGATTCGCGCTCATCCCCTTCGTTGGACACTCCCTTGCGCTCGTGGCGACGAGCTTGCTGCTCTTCGGCTTCGGTTTGGCGCTCGCCAACACGGGCATTACGGCCCTCATAAGCAATGCCGCATCCGATCGCGAACAGGGAACCGTGCTGGGCGCAAGCTCGTCGCTCGATTCGCTCTCGGGAATTCTGGCGCCGCCGGTCTCGACCGGCATGCTGGGCGCGTTGGGCCCGCGCTTCGCCGGCATCGAGTCGTTGACGTTCGCATCGATCGCACTCGCGATGGGCTTCATGAATGCGCGCCGTGACGAAATATACGCACAGGATGACCGTGTGCTGGCAGCCGGCGGCGACGGCGCCGTTTACGATGAAGCGCTGATACGGTAGAGCAGATGCCTGCGAAGCGGGTGGCCCTCCTCGACCCGCGGATGATCGAAGTTCGTCGCCAACGTCGTGCGTCATACCCAGCCGCTCCATCACCCGCTGCGAACGCAGATTTGAAGCGGCCGTAAAGGCCACGACCTCGGCCCATTTGAGCTCGTTGAAAGCGAAATCCAGCGCCGCTCGGGCGCCTTCGGTCGCGTAACCGCGGCCCCAGTATTTCGATGCAAGGCGCCAGCCGATTTCATGAGCCGGCGTAAAGGCAGCCTCGAACGGCACCGCCTGCAACGCGATCGAGCCGATGAACGATGGCCCGCCGCGAATCTCCAAGGCCCACCACCCAAAGCCGTCGCGCTTCAGTTGCGCGCGAATCGCGGCGGCGCTGGCTTCCGAGAGTTCGCGCGTATACGTTTTTGCGAAAAACTCCGTAACGCGCGGATCGGCGTTGAGCGCAGCCCAGGCCTGGACGTCCGCGTCGCGCCAATCTCGCAGAATCAAGCGCGGCGTCTCGATCGTTGGAACCCGCGCCACGGAATGCTCTACGCGGCGGTCGTTTTGCGGCGCTTCGCCGTCGCTTTTCCGTTGGCGCCGGCGCGGCGCTTTTTGCTTTCCTCCAGACTCTGCGCGAGAACGTCCATAAGATTGACGACTTTCGCGCGTGCCGGCGCCTTCTTCGGTTTCGGCAGCTCCTTACCGGTGGCGCGCGCGTCGATCATCGTCAACAGCTCGTCGTGGTACTTGTTCGTGAACTTCTCCGGTTCGAAATCGTCGACGCTCATCGTGTCCACCAGCATGCGCGCCATCTGGAGTTCTTTCTCCGGCAGCTTCGCTCGATCGGGAACGTCGATCGAATCGGCACCGACGATTTCGCTCGCCCAATGCATCAGCTCGAGCACGAGTGCGTCCTCAATCGGTTTCACCGCCGCAATGTACTCTTTGGTTCGGATGACGACGCGCGCGATCGCTACGCGATTGGTGTGCGCGAGGGTTTCGCGCAGCAGCGCGTACGCGTGCCGCCCTTGTTTGGTCGGTTCGAGATAATACGGTTTGTCGAAGTACATCGGGTTGATCTTGTCGAGCTCTACAAACTCCAAGATATCGACCGATTGGGTCGCTTCCGGATTGACCTTTTTGAAGTCATCATCGGTGAGAAGCACGTACTCGCCCTTTTCGTATTCGTAGCCTTTGACGATCTCGTCCCAAGGCACGGGCCTCCCGTCTACCGAGCAAATGCGCTCGTATTTGATTCGCCCCTCGTCCTTGACGTGAAGCAAATTGAAGGAGAGCTCGTCCGTTTTGACCGCCGTAAAGAGCTTGACGGGGATCGTTACGAGACCGAAATTGATAGATCCGGACCAAATTGCATGCGCCATAGCCCGCTTATTCTACCCAACGTCCACGCCTACCACAAGCGTTTGGCCTTGGTCAAAGCGGGCTCCAGGCGCTGCTTCTTCCAGTATGCCGGCCCCCACAGGTCGCCCTCGCGTGCGAGCCGCTTGGGCGTCGTGGAGATGTTGAATTTTGCGAACTCCTCGGCCGGCGCGGCGCCTGCCCGGCGGCGCGAAAAGGCTTCGACTTCCGTCCAATGGAGCGGCGTCGAGACCGGCGCGCCGTCGCGCGCTCGCAGCGTATAGGGGGCGACGATCGTCTTTCCTTGTCCCACTTGCACCCAGTCGAGATAGACTGCGTTCTGAGGGCGCGTTGCGATCGTTCGCTGCAACGTCGTCAGCTCGCCGAGCTCCGCCGCGGCCTGGCGCGCGACGATTTCGGCAAACACCTTGGCCGTATCGTAGGAGTAGCCGGCGGCGAGCGGCACGACTGCGTGTAAACCGAAACCACCCGTCGTCTTTACGAGCGGGTTCAATCCGATCGACTGCAGCAGCTCGCGAAGATGCAGCGTTACCGTCGCGAGCGTCTTGAGCGTACATCGCTCGCCCGGGTCGAGATCGAAGATAACGAAATCGGGCTGGTCGAGCGCCGGCATTCGCGACGTCCAAACGTGAAGCACGATGGCCGCCATGTTCGCAAGCCATACCAGGGTCGGTGCGTCATTGCAGACGATGAAGGTCGTATCGCTGCGACGGCCGCCCGGCGTCGGAACCGTGACGCGGTCGATCCAGTCGGGGGTGCCGCGCGGCAGCTGCTTTTCGAAGAAAGTTTGCTTATCGATTCCGTCCGGGTAGCGCTGAAGCGTCAACGGACGCTTCGCCAAATAGGGTATTGCGTATTCGGCCACGCCCTCGTAGTAATCGATCAAGTCGCCTTTGGTGTAAGCGTCCCGCGGCCACAGAACTTTGTCCAAGTTGGAAAGCGACAGCGATCGCGAGCCGACGCGGCGCTCGACGCGCGGCTGCGCCATTACTCGGTGACCGGAAGCTCGGCGACGACGTCGGCCGCGGATTTGTCGGGACGCAACGCGAGGTAGGCCGGCTGCCGCAGATAGAGATCGCGCGTCCACTCCGAAAACCGAACCTGGACGACGAGCTCGGGCGACGCCCAATGCGTCGGCGCATTCGCCTCGACCTCATTGACGAAGGGTGTCGTCTTGCGTTCGATCCCGCGCAGCCGCCCGTAGAGCTCGCGCAGCACCTTTGCGCTGAATCCGGTTCCGACCGAGCCGACATAGCGCAAATTCTTCCCTTGATGAACGCCTAAGAGCAACGCTCCAAAACCTTTTCGGCTTCCTTTCGGCTCCGTCCAACCTCCCACGACGAATTCTTGCTCGTAACCGGTCTTGATCTTCACCCAATCGCGGCTGCGCCGTTCTTGGTACGTGGAATCGCGCTTCTTTCCGATGATTCCCTCGAGATGCTGCTTGCGCGCGCTCTCGAAGAGCGCTTTGCCCTTGGCGACTACGTGCTTGGAATAGAGCACGATGGAATCGCCGCCGATCAGCCGCTCCAGCAGGGCCTTTCGCTCCTCGAGCGGCGTTGCACGGAGATCCTTGCCGTCGGCGTAGAGGAGATCGAAGGCAACGTACGTCAGACCAGCCGGTTTTTTTTGCGACTCCTGCAGCCGCTGGAACTCCGACCGGCCTTTGGAATCGAGGCTGACGATTTCACCGTCGACTACCACCGGAACGCTTGCAAATGCACCGGCGAGCTGCTGCAGATCCGGAAACCGGCGAAGCATATCCAAACCGTTGCGCGAGACCACCGTCAACTTGTTCTCTTCGACGGTGCAGAGTGCGCGATAGCCGTCCCACTTGATCTCGAAGAGCCAGTTCGGATCGTCGAAGGGATCGGGGACGAGCGTCGCAAGCATCAGCGATTTGGGGTGCGGCACGGGGTCTCGCTTGACGCGCGGCCGGCGCGGGGCTGCCGTATGGCGCGCGCTCGGTTTCGACTGCCACGTCGCGGCGCGCGGATCGCGCGCGACGTCTTGCAGCGTTTTGCCGCTTTTGACGGACTTCGGGTGATCGGCTGGATCGTACCCGGCATCCGCGTATTCGTCGCGATCCTTGATGAGCAGCCATGGCTCCCCGTGCTCGCCTTCGCGCGCTTTGATTTTGACCAGCGTGAACTCACCGTTGAGCTTCTTACCGTGCAGGATGAACTTGATTTTGCCGCCGGCGATCTCGTCAGCCGGATCGTCGCCTTCGGCGAGCGCATACGTGCCGCGATCCCAGACGATCACGTTGCCCGCGCCGTACTGCTTTTCGGGAATGTTGCCCTCGAAATCGCGATAGTCGAGCGGATGGTCCTCGACGTGCATCGCGAGTCGCCGGTCCCCGGGAACGAGGGTCGGGCCTTTGGGGACCGCCCACGACGCCAGAACTCCGTCGGCTTCTAAGCGAAAATCGTAGTGCAAGCGGGTCGCGCGGTGCATCTGAACGACGAACCGCATGCGGCTCTTACCGCGCGACGTCGTCGCTTTGCCCTTACGGCCGCTCGGCTCCGGCGTCTGCTTGAAGTCGCGCTTCTTGCGGTACGTTGCAAGCGAGCCGGGCCGAGTCGAAACCGTGCGTGGTGCCATCGTCCTTGCGGTTCGACGTACCCGCACCGTACTCTTAGACTTCGATGCTTTACAGCGCCGCCGGCATCTTCCTCGCCTCGATCGTCGCAATTGCGGCGTGGCGATGCAGCCGCTCCCCCGGCGGCTTCTACGATCGCGAAGTCTACGGCATGAGCGAGTCGGCACATCGCCGTTATGCGCTCGTCAGTCTGGCATTTGTGGCATACTTCGCAGTCGCGTACGTCCTGCGGCTCGGCACGGCAGGCATCGCCGGTCTCGCGCTGTATGCGTTGGTCGCCGTCTTCTACGCCGCATCGTTTTTGCAAGGAGCCCCCGATGAGTGATTTCCGTTTCTCGCCGCGGCCGAACCGCGCCGGCGAGATCGGCTGGATGCCCTGGGGCGCACACGCCTTCGAACGCGCGAGATCCGAAGATAAACCGATTCTCCTCTCGATCTCGGCGGTGTGGTGTCACTGGTGCCACGTGATGGACGAAACGTCATACTCCGACACCGGCGTGATCGACGCAATCAACCAGCGGTTCGTACCGATTCGCGTTGACAACGACCGCCGTCCCGACGTCAACGCGCGCTACAACATGGGCGGTTGGCCGACTACGGCGTTCCTAGCGCCCGACGGAACGACGCTAACCGGCGCCACCTATCTCCCCCCGCAACAAATGCGTCGCGCGCTCGATGAGATCGCGCGCTTCTACGCCGAGCGCAAGGACGAAATCACGGAACGTTCCGCCGAACTGCATGCGCGCGCACTCGAAGCGATGCCGGTCGAAGACGGCGAGCTCGACGACGCACCCGTCGGCGAGCTTATCGAGCAGCTGGAGCGCGCGTACGACGAGCTATACGGCGGCTTCGGCGACGCGCCGAAATTCCCGCAACCGGAGGTTCACGAATTTTTACTCTCGGAGTGGCGCCTCACCGGCAATCCGCGCCTGCACGAGATAGTGGCCAAGACGATGCTGTCGATGGCACGTGGTGGGATGTACGATCACGTCGAGGGAGGCTTCTTCCGCTACTCGACGACGCGTGATTGGAGTGTTCCGCATTTCGAAAAGATGGCGGACGACCATGCCGGGTTGCTGCGCATTCTCGCCGCGCTCGTCACGTTCGCGCCGACCGAAGAGTTTCGCACGACGCTGACGTCGGCGATGAATTACGTGCGCAGCGTCCTGCGCGATCCAAAGACCGGATTTTTTGCCGGCAGCCAAGATGCCGACGAAACCTACTACGAGCTGACGCTCGAAGAACGCCGGCGGCAGGACGCGCCGTACGTCGATCGGACGTCCTATACAAATTGGACGTGCGCCTTGGCGGGCGCGCAATGTTTTGTCGCGCGGTCGCTCGATGACGACGACTTGCTGGAGGAAGCCCTGCAGACGCTCGACAACGTGGGGGCGCACCTCGTCGCGCAAGACGGGCTGATCTATCACGTGCTCGCGCCGGATGCAGCCCCGCAGGTTCGCGGGTTGCTGACCGACCACGTAGCGTACGCGCGGGCCCTGCTAGACGCGCATGAGGTTTCCGGAGAGGGGCGTTTTCTCCACCGCGCACTCGACCTTGTGGAGACGACCATCGCAAAGTTCCAAGCCGCCGAAGGCGGGTTCTACGATCGGCTGCCCGGCGACGATGCGTTCGGGCGTCTGGCCTTGCCGGATCGGCCAATGATCGATAATGGGTTGTTCGCAGACGTGCTCTTACGCCTGGCGGCGCTCACGGGAGAGATGCGCTACCGCGCGAGCGCGAAATCCGTCCTGCAACTCTATGCCGTCGGCGCTCGGACTGCGGGCCCCTTCGCCGCGACGTACGTGCGGGTGCTACGGCGCTATCTCACGCCCGAGCTTACCGTACGCATCGTCGGCGTGCCGGCAGAGACCGACGAGTTTCGCGAGGCGGCGTTACGTTTGCCGTCGCCGCTCATCTCGATCCGCACCATGACGCCCGACGACGCTGCAGTGTTCGAGATGCCGCGCGAGCGGGCGGCCTACGTCTGCCTCACCGGAACGTGCGGTGCACCGGTCCGGGAGCCAAATACCCTGCGCGCCGCTTACGATACGCTCGTCGGATGAGCCCGCTGCGCCCACTTCGGCCCGTCGACTCCCTTGACGATCAGCCAGAGCATCAGCGAGAATTCGCCAATCGCGTCGAGGATCAGCATGGCGTTGCTGAGTGCAGCTCCCACTGCGGGTGCGAGGAAAACAGCGAAGCTGTTGACCAAAAATGCGAGTCCGGCGATTCCGACGAGAAGGCCGAGCGTGCGCGGAAGGAATGCCGAATTGAAGATCAAGTATCCGAGCAACACTTCGTAGAATCCGAAGAACACCAGCGCGATCAGATAGCCCTGCACGTGCAGCCTGATCGCAAGGTACGCAAGCGCTTGCAGCTGCGCCGCATCGAACGCGTGAAGGTACGATGCGCCACCTAAGATCAGGAGCGGAGCGAGATGCGCGAGCCCGGCAAGACCTCCAATCGCGATCCCGACGAGGCTAAAAAACGCCGCAAACAAGGAGAGCACCTTATTAACGGGCTTGAGTAACTCGTAGAGCAGGAGAGTAACCGCCACATAAGCGGCACCGGCAATGAGGTCCGCCGCGAATCCGAGCCGCCAGAGGTTCTCGGACGCCATGATGTTGCGAGCCGTTGCCGCCGCATCGCCCGATACGATGAGGCCGCCGCGGACCACAATCTCGGCAAAAAAACCCGGCAATCGTCGTGATCAAGTAAGAAAGCCCGGCGAGGCGCGCCATCAGCTGGGGTTTCATGCCCGCCTTACCAACCGAGCAGCCGGATTGTTTCGCTCTCGCTACGTTCGCACGAAATTCAGCCAGTACCAGCACCCCCAGAACCCCGCGACGACGGAGTACGCGATCAGTGCCTCGCCCCACCACGCTAATCGGTCGCGCACCGCGAGCATCATGAGAGCGACTAAAAACGGTTCGAAATCGAGCGCATGACGCATGCCGAACTGGGCAAAGCCGTTGACGTAGTAGAGAACGTTCGGTACCGCCGTCAGTACTGCCGCGATCCACAGCGCAACGACCCACGCTACGGGCTTGCGCGCGAAGAATGCCAGGATTAATGCGGGAGAGGTCCACGTCAGCGCGACACCCGTGAACTCCGGCCGCAGCCAGGGGTATGCCGGCAGCGCCGTCGGCAATTGCACGAAGAACGACCACAGCTGGTACGGCAGATAACTGAAACGGAACGGCGAGCCGGTGGGCATTCCCGCCTGATCTTGGTGATACCACGTCGTGTAACCGATGTCGTTCCATGTCCCCCAGCGCGCGCGGTTGTAGATCACCCAGAGCGTCGCGGCGACGACGAGACCTGCAGCGAATGACTCGATCGCTCGGCGGCCATGGGGTTGGCGCAGGACGAGATATGCATAGACTGGGATCGCCGCGATCATCGAAAAACGCGATTCAACTGCGCAAGCGGCAAAGAGCGCGACGAGCCAGCCGCGGCGTTCGCCGGCAAGCTCGACCAGCGCGAGCATCGTAAAGCAGACTACCGAGACGTGCGCGATGAACCAGACGTCGCCGAACGTCGCGCACCACAGCAGATCGGTTCCCGCTAACAGAAAGGCGCAGATCCACGCGTTTGTTCCCGCACGGAGTCCGAAGCGCTCGCCGAGCTCCCACGCCGCTCCGATCGCGACGGCGCAGAGCACGACGGCCAAGACGGTCTGATTCGTCTGTGCACCGAAGAGCGCGACGAACGGAAGCAGCAGGATTGCCGGCAACGGCGCTTCGATCACGTAGTAACGGCCGTGGTACTGCAGCGCGTCGATGTAGGAGCCTGGCCAGTCGATCCAGGTGCGTCCATGCAAGAGCGCCTGCGCGAGCAGTACGAAGTTGTTGTACGGCGTCGCACGAAGGTGCGAGAGCAACGCCGTGACGCCGAACGCAACGATCGCGGCGCCGTATGCCGGCTTGAAGCGCCCCGTCACTCGTGCGGCGGATTGGAGAGCGGCAGCGGCTCGGGCTGCGCAAACGTTGAGACCGGCAAACTTTCCGGGAAGCGGTAATCGCTCCAAACGATGTGTTCGCGTGCCGGTTTGCCGTTGACGCGCGCCTGCGCGTCTGCGATTACGGGCATCCAATACTCGCCGAACGGCGCAAAAACGATCGTGCCGGTCCCCGAGGCTTCCGGACCGACGCTATGAAAGCGCACCGTGCGCGGCAAAAACCTGACGCCGTCGATCGTCACTCGATCGATCCAAGCGCCGGACGGCCGGCTCAACGGCGTCGCTTCGTACTCATAATCGAGATGATGCCCGTCGCGTACGGTGCCCAGAAAGAGCAGCTCGTACGCGTCGGTGTGCGGCGCGAAGCGCGCGACGGTGTAGCGTTCCGGATGGCGCGAAAAGCGCACGATTTTCCGGCCGAGGGGGATGCCGTCGACCGAGAGCGTCTCGTCACGGACCTCACCGCCGCTACGATAGATGCGATGATGCTGTTCGATGTTGCTAGGCCCGACCTGCGAAATCGTGTAAGAATAAATTACGCTCTTTGGCGGCGCCACCGCCCCGACGGCAAGCGCATACCGCTGCAGCACGTATTGCGAGTCGAGTGTCTGCGGCGTGGCACCGATGAGCGTGCACAGCGCCATCGCGCAAGCCGCGGCGCGCGCCATCACGTCAAGACGGCGTCGCGAACGGCGCGAACTGCCGCTTCGGCGCCGGACGCGTTCGTGCCGCCGCCTTGCGCTTGAGCCGGCTGGCCGCCGCCCTTACCGCCGATGTGGGGCGCCGCTATTTTGATGAGTTGTCCCGCATGAATACCGGCCTTGACGAGATCCTCGCTGGCAGTCACCAAGAGACTCACCGTTCCGTTATCGATCCCGGCGAGCGCGACGACTCCGCTCTGCAAACGATTGCGAATGGCGTTGCTGAGATGGCGCAGCGCCTCGGCGTTGGCCTCGTGCACGACCGCGCCAACGAACGTCCGGTCACCCCGGCGTTCCGCTTTGTCGACGTACGACGCCGCTTCGCCGGCGGCAAGCCGTGCCCGCAGCTGGCCCAGCGACGCTTGCAAATCCTTGACCTCGCGCTGCATCCGCTCCACGCGTTCGCGAAGCTCCTCGGGTGCCGTCGCAAGCGCCGACGAGAGCGACCCGATCAGGTCGCTCTGCTTGTTCACATACTCCTCCGCCGCATCGGAGACGCACGACTCGATCCGGCGAATCCCGCTGCCGATCGAAAACTCGGAGAGGAAGATGAACGATCCAAGCTCCCCGGTCGTGTGCGAGTGCGTACCGCCGCAAAACTCCAGCGACGGCCCAGCCTGCACGACGCGAATCATATCGCCGTACTTTTCCCCGGCCATCCAAATCGCGCCGGACTTCTTCGCGTCTTCGAGCGGAAGCACGCGCGTAACGAGGTGTGAATCGTCGCGGATCATCTCGTTAACGCGATGTGCGACGGCACGCTTCTGCTCCGCACTCAGCGCTCCGCCCGGCCACCGGAAGTCGAATCGCATGCGATCGATTCCAACCCACGAGCCCGCTTGATTGACCTCGTCGCCAAGAACGTCTTTGAGCGCTCGCTGCAGGAGGTGAGCCGACGTATGATGACGCCGTATTTCGCGCCGCCATACTTCCGAGACGCTCGTGCGAACCTCTTCGCCGACGGCGATTTCGCCGCCGGCCACGACGCCATGATGCGCGATCGCTTCGCCCATGTACTGCGCGTCGCGAACGTCGAAACGCACTCCCTCGGAAGCAGTCGACGCGATCGTGCCGCGATCGCCGATCTGCCCGCCACGCTCGGCATAGAACGACGTGCGGTCCAGCACGAGCGTCCCTTCTTCGCCGTTCCGTAACGCGGGAACGGTTGCACCGTTCTTGAGGATCGCAACGACGCGTCCTTCCGTCTCGAGGCCTTCGTCGTATCCCGTGAACTCGCTGCGGATGGCCGGAAGATCGGCGAGCTCGACGACTTCGCGCTTTGCGGCGGCGTCGCGGCGAGCGCGTTCACGTTGTTCGTCCATGAGCCGGTCGAAGGCGACCGTATCGACGACCGCCCCATGCTCCGCTGCGATCTCACGCGTGAGCTCAACCGGAAATCCGTAGGTATCGTGGAGCGTGAAGGCTTCTTCGCCGCTAATCACGTGCCCGGGCCGCTTCACCGCCTCGTCGATGAGCCGATCGAGCATTGCCATTCCGCGCTCGAGCGTTCGATCGAAGGTCTGCTCTTCGCGGCGTATCGCTGAGGCGATGCGTTCGCCGTTCTCGCGCAGCTCGGGATAGCCCGGCTCGAGCGATCGAACGACGGCAGGCACGAGCCCGGCGAGAAAGCCGTCGGGATATCCTAGCAGCCTGCCATTGCGAATTGCGCGCCGGATTAGAAAGCGCAGCACGAAGCCGCGATCGGTGTTCGATGGATAAACGCCGTCATTGATCAGAAACGCAGCCGACCGGATGTGGTCGGCGATGATGTTCCGGCGCGCGTGCTGTTCCCGCGCAGAAAGGCTCGTGCGCCCGACCGGCGGCTGCGCTGCCACGAGATCGGTAAAGAGATCGGTCTGATACATCGATGCAACGCCGTTACAGACGGCGAGCATTCGCTCGAGTCCGGCCCCCGTATCGATCGCCTTGCGCGGCAGCTCTTCGAGTTTGCCGTCAACGCTCCGATTGTACTGCTGGAAGACGATATTCCAAATTTCAACGTAACGGTCGCCCAGATTGGGGCCGATGTCGTCCGGAGCGCTCGCGTATTCGGGCCCGGTGTCGTAGAAGATCTCGGTACACGGTCCACACGGACCGGTCGTTCCCATCGTCCAAAAATTCTCTTCGTCGAAGCGCGTCACGCGTTGCGGATCGAGCCCGATCTCGTCGACCCAAATGCGTTCGGCCTCATCGTCGCCGGTATGCACGGTGACGTAGAGGCGCGCGGGATCTAACCGCAACACCTGCGTTACGAACTCCCAGGCCCACGCGATCGCTTCGCGCTTGTAATAATCGCCGAAGCTGAAATTACCGAGCATCTCGAGGAAGGTGCCGTGGCGTCCGGTGCGTCCGACGCTTTCGATATCGCTCTTTGCGCCCGCCACCCGCAAGCAGCGCTGGACGGTGACGGCGCGCGGCGCCGGCGCCGGCTGCTCGCCGAGGAAGACGGGAACGAACTGCTCCATTCCCGCGATCGTGAAGAGCGTCGTCGACATCTCGTGCGGAATCAGGCTCGCCGGCGGAAGCAGCTTGTGCTGCTTCGCCCGGAAAAACTCAATCCACGCTTCTCTTAGTTCCTGACTCTTCACATCGCTATTTACGCTGTACCGGCCTTAGAAACCGTTCGTGCGACTACGGCCCCACCTGCCAGCTCTTCTTCCAGATGCGCGCCATAACGGCGAAGATGAACGCCGTGCTGATCCCAAAGAGCAGCATCCCATCCGACGCCTCAGCCGCACCCATCATACGCCATCGCTCTTCGAGGACCAGCCCGGATCCACCGCGCGACGTCATCGAATCGAGGGAATAGAGCATCGCATCCGATTGCGAAGAGACCGCCCCGAGGTGCACGTAGCCGAGCGCCCAAACGATCGCCTCGAGACCGTGCAGAACCGCCAAGCACAGGGCTACGCCGACGATCAGCGCCATACTGATCGGCACGCTGCTCAG
>DASXGO010000012.1:0-2777 GCA_036489055.1 Candidatus Cybelea sp.
CAGATCGAAGTCATCCGCTGACCCTTCGACTCGGCGCTACGCGCCTCGCTCAGGACTGCGCGCCTTCGGCGCTTGGCGCTAAGGGGCCCGTGACATCCTACAACGACGCCGTGTCATCCTGAGCATGTCGAAGGACGACACGGCGCCTTCATCGCTCGATGCGGAGATTCTCAGCGTCATCGAGCGCTGGCACCATACCGGGGAGCCGCTGCCGGATCGTGACTTTAACGATCTTGCGCTGCGGCTCCTCGATTATCAACTGCGCTATAATGCGCCGTATCGGCGCTACTGCGAGCGGCTCGGTGCGACGTCACCGGAAACGTGGGAGCAAATCCCCGGCGTTCCGGCCGCGGCATTCAAAGAAGCTCCGCTAACCACGTTCGATCCGTCCGACGCGGCGCTCGTCTTCGAGACGAGCGGAACGACGGTTGGAACGCCGGGCCGCCACTACATGCAATCCCCGGTGCTTTACGACGCCGCGCTGCTCGCGGGATTCGACCGCTTTGTTCTCGCCGACGGAGCGCGGCTGCGTTACTTCAACATCGTGCCGAACCCGCAGGAGCGGCCGCATTCGTCGCTCGGGTATATGATGGCGCGCGTCTGTGCCTCTCGCGCGGACGCGCGTATCGGTTGGTATCTACGCGATGACGAGCTTCTGGTCGAGGAGTTCTTGGGCGATATCGACGCCGCGGTCAGATCCGGCGAGCCCGTCTGCATCGCCGCGACGGCGTTTGCGCTGGTACATCTGCTCGACGCAATGGAGTCGCGCCGATTGACGTTTACTCTGCCGCCCGCGTCGCGCATCATGGAGACCGGCGGCTTTAAGGGGCGTGCGCGCACCGTGGGACGCAGTGAACTGTACGCGCGTCTCTGCGACGCGTTCGGTCTGCCCGGCGACGCAATAATTTCCGAGTACGGGATGTGCGAGCTCTCCTCGCAGTATTACGCTCGCGCCGGCGACGCCTACGCCGGACCGCCGTGGCTGCGGACGCGCGTCGTCGGCCCGGAGCGAATGACGCTTCCACTTGGCACCGTAGGATCGCTGCTTCACATCGATCTCGCGAACCGCTCGTCGTGTATCGCGATTCAAACCGAAGATCTCGGCGCGATGACGCCCGCGGGGCTGACCCTGATCGGTCGCGACCGCGATGCGCCCCCGCGCGGCTGTTCGCTCGACGCAGAAGACTTGCAGCTACGCTAGGGCGTTACTTCAAAAATGACGCCTTGATTTTGCGTCCCGCCGGTGGCTGTCGTTCCGTACATCGTCCCGGTCGAGTCGCGCGCCAAGCCGTAATACGGATACGAACCGTCGTCCTGTCCGCCGGCAAAACTATGCAGGACGCTCTCGGCGCCGGTCTTTGCGTTCACTTTAAAGACCGTACCGCAATCGCAGCTTCCGCCGCCCATCGACGCCGTACCGTAAAGCGAACCGTGGCTCGAGAGTAGCGTGCTCGTCGGGTTGCTGCCGTCTTTCCCGCCCTTGAAGCTGTAGACGACGCGCTCGGCCCAGCTCTTTGCGGCATTCAGCTCGAAGACGCAGCCCTGCCCGTTCGCTCCGCCGTAATACGTGGTGCCGTACAAGTTGCCGTGACGATCGGCGATCAAGCCGCCGTAGGGCGATCCGCAATCGGGGCTGCCCTTGAACGCGTAGAGGGTCGTCAGAAGCCACTTCTTGCCGCTGCGCGTTAGCTTGTAAACGGTCCCTGCGCTGTACGCGCCGCCGATTTCCGTGACGCCGTAGAGAGCGCCGCTGCGATCGACCATAAGCCGCCCGAGCGAGCCGACGCCGCCCTCGCTGCCTCCGTTGAATGCATGAATGACGCGTTCACGCCAGCTCCCCTTATGCTGTGAGAGCTCGTAGACGACGCCGCTGTAAAACGCGCCGCCGTCCGGCGTCGTTCCGTAGAGATTGCCTTTACGGTCGAGCGTAAGCCCTCCGCCGGGACCGAAGCCGTCGTCGCCGGCAGTAAAGCTATGCAGAACGCTCTCGCCCGACCCGTGAAGCTGCCACGCGACGCCGCAGCCGGTGCTGCCGCACGACCCGCCTGATCCGCCCGACACGGTGGTGCCATACAGGTTCGACTGCTTGTCGAAAGTCACGCCGCCGTACGGATTCTTCCCGTCGCCGTAACACGTAAAATTGTAGAGGACCGATTCTTGCCACGGCGCGCTTGAGCGCGGCGTCGCTTTAAAAATGGTGCCGCAGTTGTAGTTACCGCCGACAACCGTCGTGCCGTAGAAATCTCCGTCCGCGCCGATCGTAAGGTCGGCCGCGGGATCGCCGCCGTCGCTGTAGCCGGTGAAGCTGTACACCACTTGCTCCGGCGCGCTCGCGCTAATCGGATGCGCCGCGCCGCTCGCGTGCGGCAAGACAAGCGGCGACCCGCCTCCGCTGCTGCATCCCGCGAGCATCGCAGCAATCGTGCAAAAACCGAGTGTGTAGCGCAGCATTCTCATAGTTTCACGAACGTTCGCGCAAGCGATCGGCCGGCCTCCAGCGGGATGTAATCAAGCCGCTGTTGAGACCCGTCGTCGCCAAGCCGCCGTGAAAGCGTGCGTATTCGACTTTCATGCAGCGATCGACCACGATGTCCATGCCGGCCGCATCGGCCTGTGCGATCGCGTCATCGTTGATAACGCCGTACTGAAGCCAAATTGCCTTGGCACCCGAGGCAACCGCATCGTCGACGACGCTGACGAGTTCACTTGGCCGGCGAAAGACGTCGACGACATCCGGCGCTCCGCGCTCCGCGGCGTACGCGGCCAGCGACGGATAG
>DASXGO010000048.1:0-3701 GCA_036489055.1 Candidatus Cybelea sp.
GAGATCTCCGTTGCGATGGGGCAGATGCCGTCAAAACGGATCGCGGAAAAGAATCACACCTATCGCACACTCGGTCTTGGCTACGCTAACCTCGGCACGCTCTTAATGCGCATGGGCTTGCCGTACGATTCTGAAGACAGTTTCGGTTGGTGCGCGGCGATCAATTCCTTACTCACCGGGATGGCGTATCGCACCTCCGCCGAGATCGCTCAGAAACTCGGAGCCTTCGCACGATTTGCAGCAAACCGTGAGCCGATGCTGCGCGTGATCAGAAACCATCGGCGCGCAGCGTATGCAGCGGATCCAAACGAGTACGAAGGTTTGACCGTTAAGCCCGTAACGCATATGCCGACGCTCTTCACTCAAGAAACCTGGGCCCTCGCGCGCAAAATGTGGGACGAAGCGTTATCGATTGGAGAAGTAACCGGCTATCGCAATTCGCAGGTGTCGGTTACCGCTCCGACTGGAACCATAGGGCTCGTGATGGACTGCGATACTACCGGCATCGAGCCAGACTTCGCGCTTGTGAAATTCAAGAAGCTCGCCGGCGGCGGGTACTTCAAGATCGTCAATCAATCCGTCGACGCGGCGCTGCACAAGCTTGGCTATTCGCAAGAACAGATCGACGCGATCGAAACCTACGCGAAGGGTACGGGAACGCTCGAAGAGGCGCCGCACATTAACCGCGCGACGCTCAAAGCAAAAGGTTTCGATGACGAAGCGATCGCGCGCGTTGAAGCGGTCCTCCCGAGTGCGTTTGAACTGCCGTTCGTTTTCAATAAGTTCGTTTTAGGCGAAGAGTTCTGCAAAGAGAAGCTTGATTTGAGCGACGCGCAGCTCAATGAGTGGAGTTTCTCGATTCTCCGCGACGGACTCGCCTTTAACACGCGTCAGATCGAAGAAGCCTCCGCGCATATCTGCGGCCGTATGACGGTCGAGGGTGCCCCGTATCTCAAGGACGAGCATCTCGCTGTCTTCGATTGCGCAACGCCGTGCGGAAAATACGGCACGCGTTACATTCGTCCGCTCGCGCACGTCGACATGATGGCGGCCGCACAGCCGTTCATCAGCGGCGCGATCTCGAAGACGATCAACCTGCCGCAAGACGCCACGATCGGCGACGTCAAGGAAGCCTACCGCTACTCGTGGGAGCGCATGACCAAAGCGGTCGCGCTTTATCGCGACGGCTCGAAGCTCTCACAGCCGCTGGCGGCATCATACGACCTTGGCGGTGAACTGCCGGAAGAAGAAGCCGCTGCCACCACGCAGCCGTACGCAACGCCAATGCAGATTGCAGAAAAGATCGTCTACCGCTACATTGCTAAGCGCCGGCCGATGCCGCAACGTCGGAGCGGTTACACGCAAAAGGCCACGATCTCCGGTCACAAAGTCTATTTGCGGACCGGCGAGTACGAAGGTGGGCAGCTAGGCGAGATCTTCATCGACATGCACAAGGAGGGCGCTGCCTTCCGCTCGTTGATGAATAACTTCGCGATTGCGATCTCGCTCGGTTTACAGCACGGCGTGCCGCTTGAAGAGTTCGTCGAGGCGTTCACCTTCACGCGCTTCGAGCCGAACGGTCCGGTGATCGGCCACGATCACATCAAGATGGCGACGTCGATTCTCGACTACATCTTCCGCGAGCTCGCCGTCAGCTATCTCGGGCGCTACGATCTCGCGCACGTCCAGCCGTCGATGCAGATGGACGCGATGGGCCCCGAAGCGCAAGAGGATTACATCGCCGAGGAAGAGGCCGGGGTGCAAGTCCGCCCGGCCGGCATCGCGGAGAAGTTGCATCCCGTCAGCACGCATCTGCGTCCGGGCCAAGAGCCGCCGCAAGGCGCAAGCACCACCGCCCCGGCCGACTCGCCGGCACCGCGCGTTTCTCCAGCCGTTAGCAACGGAAGCGGCACGGCCGTTGCGACGCTCGCTCGAACCGAAGCCATCAACGCATCGAAGGCTAAAGGCTACACGGGCAATGCCTGCTCCGAATGCGGCCAGCTCACGATGGTGCGCAACGGCGCGTGCGAGAAGTGCGATTCGTGCGGCGCGACGTCAGGGTGTAGTTAGCGACGACCGCGCATCGCGGCGTATTTGCGCAGACCCGGGATTCCGTAATACGTCGCGGTTCCTTCGAATCGCATCCCCGCTTTCTCGACGACGCGGCACGACCCGATGTTGCCGGGCATCACGATCGCAATGATGCGCTCGAGGCAAACAGTGTCCAACCCATGCGCGAGCACGGCAATGGCCGCCTCGGTAGCGTAGCCCTTTCCCCAGGACGCTTTGGCAAAGTGATACGCAATCTCGATTTCCGGGCCGATACCCTCGACGGGAACGAGGCCGGACTGCCCAACGAAATCGCCCGTCGCCTTAGCCTCGACTGCCCACAACGTATAGCCGCGTTGCCGTTCCATTGCATGGCGTTTCTCCAAAGCGCCGGCAAACGCATCACGAGTTGGGAGGGGACCTGGCGGCAGATACCGCCGCACGTCGGGATCGGTTATCATCGCAAACCAGGCATCCCCATCGCGCGATTCGATCGGGCGAACGATCAAACGCTCGGTTTCAAGCCGGATGCCCATCTCTGAACCATCGGCGCATCTCGCCTCAATCCTCCACGGCGGCCCGAAGCCGTGCGAGCGCATCGTCCCACTGCCGCGAGACCTGCGCCAGGTAACGGCGCATCTCTCCCAGGCGCTTAGGCTCCAGCTTCCAGAAAGTTGCATTTCTTGAGATCCACTCTTCGGACGGCTACGGGAGCCGTGCTTTGCGCAGCGATCCTGGGGGGATCGGCACGTGCGGTGCCCACCTCCGACGGCATCCACAAGATCCGTCACGTCGTGATCATCATGCAAGAGAATCGCTCTTTCGATAGCTATTTCGGAACGTTTCCGGGCGCGGACGGCATTCCGATGCGAAATGGCGTTCCGCAAGTATGTGTACCGGATCCGGAAGGCGGAGCGTGTGTCCGGCCCTATCACGACACGCACGACGAAAACAGCGGTGCGCCGCACGGCGCCAAGGCTTCCGATCTCGCGATCGATGGCGGAAAGATGGACGGCTTCATCGCCGTTATGCGCGGAGCCCAGAAGACCGGTGGATGCCCAACCGACATTCCGACCTGCGTCGTCAAAGGCCACGAGCGCTCGGTGATGGGCTATCACACCGAGCATGAGCTGCCGGTCTATTGGGCGTACGCTCGAGCCTTCGTTCTACAAGATCGCATGTTCGAGCCGGTGGCATCGTGGAGCTTACCAGCACATCTGTACATGGTTTCCGAGTGGGCCGCGACCTGTTCGGTCATCGGCGATCCGACGAGCTGCAAGCCCGAGCGTCAGTATTTCAACGAACCGGATTTGCCGCGCGATCTCTTCGACAAATCATCGCCGCAAGTTCCGGGTCGACCGGACTATCCGTGGACCGATCTCACGTATCTGCTGCACGCACGTGGCGTATCGTGGGCCTACTACGTGATGGACGGCCTCGAGCCCGATTGCCTGAACGACCAGAGCAGCTGCAATCTTCACCCGCAGAGCGCGCGGACGCCCGGGATTTGGAATCCGTTACCGTCGTTTACCGACGTCAAGCAAGACGGTCAGCTCGCCAACGTCAAGGACATGAGCCTCTTCTTCAGCGACCTTCGTGACGGAAAACTTCCCGCAGTGTCGTGGCTTGCACCTGGTAATCGGTACAGCGAA
>DASXGO010000076.1:0-2123 GCA_036489055.1 Candidatus Cybelea sp.
ATAGGGCTGCGAAGGCGCCGCCGAGCCGTACTCAACCGCTGTTCCAACGACGAGCGCCAGTTGGTAGAAGACGTTTCCCCGACTCGCGTAGACACCAGGGTGGGCAACGACATCGGGCACGAAGGTAAAGGAAATGACGAGATAGACAACGCCCAAGACGATTGCGCCGAACGCATCGGTCTTGCGAAACAGCATTGCCGCGCCACCGATAATCTGCGCAACCGACGTCGCGACGATGAATGCTGCCGCGCCCGGAAGTTGCCAGTTCGATATGAGCTGAGCGTGCAGCACGAGGCCGGCAACACCTAAGAGCAGCGCCGCGCCCGCGAAAACGTAACGCCCCACGGCGCTAGAAGCGCAGCGGCGAGGTGAAACGTGACGCGAGCGTTGAACGATGTACAAATGAAGGGGCTACGGAGATACATGGGTGCCGTCGGCGTGCTCACTTTTGCCCTCCTCTTGGGAGCGGTCGCAGTAGCTGGAGACTCCGCGCCCCAAACCACCGTCGCACGTGCGATTCCCGGCGTCACCGGCGATGACGATCCGTATCCGTGGCTGGAAGAAAAAGACGGTGTGCGCGCGCTCGCCTGGGTGAAGGAACAAAACGCGCGGACCCTCGATGTTCTCAAAAGCGATCCCCACTACGATGCGCTCTATCAGGAGGCGCTCCAAGTCAACGAGTCGCCCGACCGAATCGCGTATCCGCAATACCTCCGCGGCGAGATCTATAACTTTTGGCAAGACGCCACGCACGTTCGCGGCATTTGGCGCCAAACGACTCTCGAAAGTTACCGTTCCTCGTCGCCCCAATGGACGATCGTGCTCGACCTCGACAAGCTCGCGGCCGACGAGCATCGGAACTGGGTTTGGGAAGGGGCGGACTGCGCCGAGCCGGCGGAACGAGTCTGTTTGCTGCGGCTCTCCGAGGGTGGCGAAGATGCCGCTACGCTGCGCGAGTTCGATCTCGCCACAGGTGCGTTCGTCGCCACCGGTTTCAGGCTGCCGCGCGGAAAGCAAGACGTAGCGTGGGACGGCCCCAATGCACTCTTGGTTTCCCGCGAGTGGACGCCCGGGTTGCTGACCGCTTCCGGATATCCCTACGTCGTCAAGCGTTTGCGGCGAGGTCAACCGTTGTCCGCCGCCGTCGAAGTCTATCGCGGACGACGCGAAGATCAGCTTGGAACGCTTCCGGTCACTCTGTCGGACGGCGACGGCAATCGTGCCGTCGTAATCCGCCGCGGGCCGACGTTTTTCACGACGCAGCTCTTCTTGCTAACGCCGCAGGGTGCTAAGGAGCTCGCACTGCCGCCGAAAGCCGACGTCGCCGGTATGGTAAAGGGGCAAGTGCTCGTAACGCTGACTCAAGCGTGGGCGAACGGCAGCGCTTCGTTTCCGACAGGCTCGCTGATCGCGCTTCCGCTTAGACGCACGCTGGCTAGCCCGCTGCATCTCTCGCCAACATTGGCATACGCCCCGGGCCGGGGCGAGGCCATCGCAATCCGCGCTAACGACGCCGGCGTCGACACGACCAAGGGGAGCGTCATCGTCTCGATCTATCGCAACGTCAACGGGCGCGAGCTGGTGTTGACCCCGCAGTCCGGTGGCCGATGGAGCGCACGCACGATCGCTCTCCCCGACAACGCGACGACGCAGGCGGTCGACACAAGCATTCACAGCGAACGCGTTTTCCTGAGCGCGACGAGTTTTCTGACGCCTACCACGCTCTATCTCGCCGACGCGTCGACCGGCGCGATCTCGGCCGTCAAGACCCTGCCCGCTCTGTTTGACGCGAGCAACGAAATCGTCGACCAGCACGAAGTGGCATCGACAGACGGCACGATGATTCCGTACTATGTCGTTCATTCCAAAAATATGGCGCTGGATGGAACGAATCCGACGGTGTTATATGCGTACGGCGGCTTTCAACTGGCGGTAACTCCAACGTATTCGGGTGAGCTGGGCAAGCTCTGGCTGGAGCACGGAGGGGTGTACGCGATCGCCAACATCCGGGGCGGCGGCGAATTCGGGCCGGAGTGGCACGAAGCCGGACTCACCGTGCATCGCCAGCGTATCTACGACGACTTTTATGCAGTCGCGAGCGACTTGATCGCGCGTAAGATCAC
>DASXGO010000089.1:0-1687 GCA_036489055.1 Candidatus Cybelea sp.
TTTTCGAATGCGCGCAAGCGAACGGTCCATCTCCGGCACGTTCGGCCGTTGCTCGGCCTCCGCTTGCGCTTCGGCTTCGCGGCCGATATGTGCGACGGTCTTACGGTTGAACGCATCGGGAATCTCGGAATGCTCTTTTCGTGCCTCGCGGATTGCCTGGTCGACGAGGTTGAGCAGCGTGCGGCTGCCGAGCGCCATCGCGACCGCAAAGTACTGCGGCGGACCCGGCAATTCGGTGATGGTGAGCTCGTCGCCGGCGTACTGGCGCAGCGCGACGTCGTCGTCGAAGATCGCGTCGACCTTCTCCGCGCGCAGCGCCGCGACGCCCGCGGCCATCGTGTCGACGTACTCGATCGTCGCCGCCGGAAAGGAGCCGCCGGCGAGCGTCGCTGCCAGCGTATCGGCCACCACGGCTACTCGGCCCTGCCACGTCCGCGTGTCAGCCGGCAGCGCGAACGCGCTGCGATGAAGCGCGCTCAGGTGCGTGCAGTAGTACGGTTCCGAGAAGAAGGCGTGCTGCAGCCGCTCCTGCGTCATCGTCAGCTGCGCGATCGTGCAGTCGACGCGCCCGCCTTCGGTGATCCTCGATTGCGCGATGCGCGCCGCTTGCCGCTTCGCATCTTCCGGCGACTGCAAGTGCGTCGCGTTGCGGTCGATCCAGTGCTGCAGCCACTGCGGCAGGCCCAGGACGAGGGGGTTCGCGCCGACGCGCGCATCCGGCCGAATTCGCCGAATCGCCTCGCGTGCTTTGGCATGCGCGCGAAAGAGATTCGGGATGAGCACGAGCACGTCATCCATCTGTGCGTCGCCGCTTTGGTACGGAGGCTGCCCCGGCGGCATCGCATAAGCGCGCATCCAAAAGCCTTTGATCCAGCCGTAGACGAGCTGATTGGGTTCGTTGAGAACGACGTAATCCTCAATCAAGTCGCCAAGGCGCTGCGCGACCTCGGTCGCAAAGTGCTCGACGCGATCGGGAAACCCGGGATCGAGCGGTCCGGAACCGCTGCCGGCAGCTTGGACGTGCAGCGGCCACGTGTTGTGCACGAGCGTGACGACCGCCGACATCCCGGCATCGCGGATCGCTTGCAAGACGTCGCGGTAGTGCGCGAAGCAAACGTCGCTCCATGCACTCGGCTCCGGCTCGAGCCGCGCCCACGAAAGCGAGAGGCGAAAGACCGTGCAGCCAAGATCGCGCGCGAGCCTAATATCCTCGCGGTATCGATTCCAAAAATCGGTCGCCTTACCGCGCGCCGCGAGCCCGCGCACGCGCTCCCAAACGTCGCGAACGTCGTCGTGCCCGTCGTACGCTTCACATTGATGGTCGGCGGTCGCGACCCCGAACCGCAATGTAGTCGCCACAGCGCGCGAAATGCGCGCTATAGCGACGATATCCTACTTTCCGGGGCTAACCGCCATTCCGTACGCGATCGGGCGCGAAGCGCTCAGCGATTTTTCCACGAGCAGCTGATGCCCGCTCGGATACGCGAATTCTGCTGGTCTGGAAGCGACGTAGGAATAGTTCTCGAGGATGTAAGCCGGCGCGAAGAACCGGTTGCCGAGCAGCGCGAAGAACTTGAAGCCCGTTCCCCACCCGACGCCGGGGTACTGGATCGTGTGCGAGGGCTTCGTCGATCCGTGCGGATAGATCAGAATCTGATTGAGCGTTGCGTCGTCTTCCACGTTTTCG
>DASXGO010000100.1:0-1957 GCA_036489055.1 Candidatus Cybelea sp.
CGCGTTCGCATCAGGAGTCTGATAGAGAATGACAAGCGTCGCGGGCCGGCCGTTAAGCGCCCCGAGCGTCTGATAGAGCTGAGCGCCGAGCTCCAACCGCGAGACGTCTCGCAGGCGCAGCGTCGAGCCGTCAGGATTCGAACGGACCGTGATATCGCCAAACTGCTTTGGATCGACGAGACGGCCTTGTGCGTTGACTGAAAGTTGAAACTGATTGTTCTTCGGAGCCGGCAGCGCGCCGACCGCGCCGGTCGGGATCAGGACGTTCTGCTTCTGAACGGCGTCGGCGAGATCGCTCGCCTGCAGCCCCAATTTTGCGAGCTGATCGGGCCGCACCCATGCCCGCATCGCGTACTTCTGCTCGCCGATCGTGCTCTGGCCGCCAATTCCGGGCACGGAGAGCAAGGGGTTGATGAGGTTAAGCGTTGTGTAGTTGCTGAGAAAGAGCCGATCGTAGGAGTTCGTCTTAGAGTAGAGCGCCACGACCATGAGAATTTGCGGCGATTTCTTTTGGACCGTGATGCCGAACCGGTTAACCGCTTCCGGTAGACTTCCGGTGGCCTGCGCGACGCGATTCTGTACGTCGATGAGCGCTTTCTGGATATCCGCGCCGACTTTAAACGTGCAGTTGAGCGTATACTGGCCGCTCGACGAGCTGGTCGACTGCATGTAGATGAGGTTGTCGACGCCGACGACCTCATTTTCGATCTCGGACGCAACCGACTGTTCGACGACCGAGGCGCTCGCGCCGATGTACGTGGTTTGCACTTGGATGAGCGGCGGCGAGATCGGCGGAAACTGCGCGACCGGCAGCGTCAAAATCGCGACTCCGCCTAAAATGACGATCACGATGGAGAGCACCATCGCGAAGATCGGTCGTGTGATAAAAAAGTGGGCCACGCTTAGCTGCTCTTTGCCACGACCTTGATGCCGGGCTGCACTTTTTGCGTTCCCTCGACGATTACGCGGTCCCCCGGGTTGAGCCCCGACTCGACGACGAACGACTGCTTGTATTGTGGCCCCAGCGTGACCGATCGCAGCACCACTTCGCTCTTTGAATCGACGAGATAGACCGTGTCGACGCCTTGGGACTTAATGATCGCCGTCTGCGGCACCAGCAACGCGTTGGAACGATTTTCGACGACCACCCGAACGCGAGCAAAGCCGCCGGGCCGAAGCAAGCCGTCGGGGTTCGGAACGTGCGCCTCAACGGAAATCGTTCCGGTCTTCGGGTCTACGGTCGGACTGAACGCGTAGATCTTGCCCGGATATGGATACGACTTGTCGTTTGCCAGGACAATTTGCAGGTCTTGATCCCGGAGCGCCTGCACGTTGGGATCGGTGCGATTGCGCGACAACGCCAGATAGGTCGGCTCGTCGAGTGCGAAGGTTACCTTGATGGGATCGATTGCGGTGACGGTGTCGAGCACTTGCGTTGCGGGACCGCCGACGACGTTGCCCACGTCGTAGTTGAGAAAGCCGATCAAGCCCGTAACCGGCGCATGCACCGTCGTATAACCGACGTTGATCTGCGCATTGTCGATCGCGGCTTGCGCCGATGCGATCTGCGCGCGCGCCACCAACACTTCGCCCTTGGCTATTTCGGCGTTTTGAACCGCGTTATCGAGATCTTTTTGCGGAATCGCCCGATCGGCGGCGAGGGGCCGGTTTCGGGCAACCGTCGTATTCGCCCGCGCCAGGGCGGCCTGTCGCGCAAAAAGATTCCCGCGCGCCTGCGCGAGCTGTGCTTGTGCGGCAGCAAGCGCGGCGAGATACTCGCTCTGCTGGATTCGGAAAATCAAGTCGCCCTTGCGCACGAGGTCGCCCTCTTTAAAGGGCGCGCTCTCCAGCATACCTTCGACTCGAGCGCGCACTTCGACGCTCTCAATCGCCCCGAACGTGCCTTCGTAGTCTTCGGAAATCGGCACCGTTTCGCGGCGAACGGCCGCGACAACCA
>DASXGO010000112.1:0-1621 GCA_036489055.1 Candidatus Cybelea sp.
ATTCCCAGGAACAAAAAGCTCATCATGGCAGCCGCAGCGACCCGGTTGCAACCGGCGTAACGTGGCCGCCGATTTCGATAGCGCGTACGCCGCGTTCGCCCTCGACGTGCACGTGCAAGATGCTGCGGCGCCCCATCTTCGTGCCTTGCTCGCTGAGAAAGCGCGAGCCATGCGCGCTCGGGGCTAAGGCGTAATCCATCATGAAGGCGGCGAGTGGCCCTGTTGCGCTGCCCGTTGCGGGGTCTTCGATGATTCCGAAATCGTTGGCAAACATACGCGAGTACGCCCCTTGCAACGTCGGCGTAAAGACGAAGACGCAGGTCGGCTCCGATTCGCTGGCGAGCAGGCGTCGGAGCGCCGCCACGTCGACTTCGGCGCGATCGACGGCGGCCGCATCGCGCACCGCAATAAGAACGACCGGGTTACCCGCGCTGCGATTTTGGACGGGCACGCCGTCGAGCAGATCGTTTCGTTCGAGGCCGACCGCCGACGCGCTCAACGCCGCGTCGTATTCACGCAACGTGCGAATCGGCGGCGTTCGCAGCCAAATGATGCCATCGTCGTCGACTCTGATCTCGACCGGGCCCACGTTCTCGTCGAGCACGAAGTTGGCGCGCGCTCTTGGTACGCGTCCGAGCTCCCGCAGAACCCATGCCGTTCCCACCGTCGGATGGCCGGCGAAAAGCATCTCTTTGCGCGGCGTAAAGATGCGTACGCGCGCCGCCGAGCTTGGCCGCTCCGGCGGAAAAACGAAGGTCGTTTCCGAGAGGTTCGTCTCGCGAGCGATCTTTTGCATCGTCGGCGCGTCTAAGCCCGCGGCATCGTGAAAGACCGCTAGAGCGTTTCCTTCCAGCGGCGTTGTGGTGAAGACGTCGACGACCGAGTATTCCCGCACCATGGTCTGCCCTATCTTAAATCGGTGAAAGCCGATTTTCGTTGCGCCCGGGCGAGGGCGGGGGCGTCATCTCAGGGTCGGGTTTGATGACGTTGCGCGGGAGCGGCGGGGGCGTCGCGGATGTGGCTTGCGCACAAACGCTGTTCTCGAAACGATCGGTCGACGCTACGAGCACACTTCCTCTGCCGAAAACGGCATCGTGACTGTGAACGCCGAAGCTGAGAAATCCCGATCGAACGCCGCCCACGAACGTACGCTCGAACTGCGTGTGGATCGTGTCGCCGCAGAAGTTCACGACGTCGTCGATGTCAAGGACGAGCTCCTGGGAAACCTTGGTCGTGAAGGTTCCCTTCGTCTGGTTGCTCTGCGTATCGTAGTGTCCTTCGGCAAGGTCGCCGGCTTTGGCGATCACGTAGCCGTCGACGATGACGTCGCTGGCCACCGCGAGTTTGACTTTATGCTCCTCCGGCGTGGAACCGTTAGCTCCGACTCGGATGTCTTTGGTTACCAAAATCGGGATGACCGTTCCGCGGGCAATGGTCGTCTGGGTAGAAGTCGTATCGGCGGCGCCGGGCAACGCAGCGGAGGCCAGCGCGAGCGCCAAGGTCGTGGCGGTTTTCTTCGATCGGGTCATCCGCAAAAACTTCTGCGGCCTCCGTTCACAACCGCTTTCTTAGGGAATCTTCGGGAGAAGAGACTTCAAGCGAGGAATCAAACGGTCGACAT
>DASXGO010000118.1:0-4763 GCA_036489055.1 Candidatus Cybelea sp.
CCGTCCCCGGTACGGATAATAGTGACGGAAACTGGATCAACTCAAGGGCTCAGGTGGTGGGCACTTCGTTTAAATGTGACGCATCCTTTACTACAGCATATCTTTGGGAGCAAGGCACAATCGTTGACCTCAACACGCTCATCCCGTCGAGCTCGGCATTGCACTTATTTTTCCCCATAGATATCAACGACCGTGGCGAGATTGCTGGTCTCGGCACCCTGGCAAACGGCGATGTCCATGCGTTTTTGCTCATTCCAAACGATCGCAAGACGTCGCGGAGTAAGTCCGAGACTCGATCTCCGGCGGAGCCGAGGAAGGTAACGTCTGCAGAAGTCGCGGTATTTCACAGCTTCCTGGCGCATCTGCACGATCGCCAAAGGCGACACCGACGCCTATAGATCCAATCGCCATACCGCAAGAACGGCTTCGCGTCAGCGAAGCCGTTCTTGCATTGTACTCTCACTCAGATGACACCACGCTATCGTGATTAGCGTCGTGAACTCCAGTCCGACTCAATCACAAGGAGGAGGCCTTAGCTTGCTTTGAGCATTCCATAAATGCTCAGGAGGCACGAACCATTCTAAGGTCACTCCGGCACCTCGGCGTCGCGGCACTGCTCGTTCTCACATTGATTTGCGAGCAGCGGCCCGCGTTTGCGGGCGTGACCGGCGGCCTAAGCGGCAACGTCGTCGATGCCGGCACGCTCGCTCCGGTCGGCGGCGCGCAAGTGAACGTAACCAGCCCGTCAGAAGCCGTCACCGCAACAACCGACGACGCCGGACACTTTTTCTTCCTTACGTTGGAGCCCGAGACGTATACCGTCACCGTCTCAAAGGATGGGTACCAGCCAACCAGCGTTCCCGGTCAGATCGTCGTCGCCGACACGGTGCAGACCGTCACGGTGCGCGTGGCGAGAAACCTCAACACGATCGTACGCGTTAGCACCGCGAGCTCAGGCGCGCTCGTGAAATCGGGCACGACAGCCGACGTTTATTCGATCAATAGCACGATGCAAGAAGCAACAGCCGCGATGGGGGGCGGGGCCCTCATCAATCAGGCGTACTCCGCGATTTCCACCGTGCCTGGCGCGTACGTGATCCCAAATCAAGCGGGGTACTATGCAACCATCAACATACGCGGCGGCGACTTCGACCAGGTTGGTTACGAGTTCGACGGCGTCCCTGTCACTCGATCGTTCGATAACTACGCATCGAGCTCGGCGTCGTCGTTGGGGAACGCCGAAGTGCAGGTCTATACCGGCGCGAGCCCGCCGAACTCCGAAGCGCAAGGCCTCGCGGGCTTCATCAACCAGGTGATCAAGAGCGGAACCTATCCCGGTTATGCGACTGGTTCGCTTGGCATCGGCACGCCGGCTTTCTACCATCGCGCTGCACTTGAAATCGGCGGCTCGACGCCGGACCGCCTCTTCTCGTACTATCTCGGCATCGCGGGGTCGAATCAGGCGTACAACTATGTGAACAGTGCCAATGGCTCTGAATACGATAACTGGCTCGGTTCGCCGATCGGCATGGTGGGCGGTCCGTATGGGAAGCCGTTCGCACCGGGATGGTCGCTCTTTTACCCCCGCACCGGCGACACGTATTTCCCACTCGGACCCGCAGGCAACTACACCAACGGCTTTTCGGGCCTCGGAGAGTCGGCGATTTACGCCCGCAACGTGGTCGCGAACGTTCATATCGGAATTCCGCACCGCCACGATGCGGGACGCGACGACGTTCAGATGCTCTATTCCGACGAGGCGCTCAAGAACCAATTCTATCTTTCCGGAAGCGACACCGCGTCAACGTTTTGTACGGGTGTCGCAGCGGCCTCCGGGACGGCGTGCATGAACTCGATCAACGGTGAGACGCTTTCGGTCTTCACGGGCGGGGCGATTCCCTATGGGACGTCGATTCCGGTTACATATTTGAACACGTACACGTGGGGATGCACCGGCTCGGTCGGCAGAACGTTTAGCGCGGCTGCGCTCAACGGCATGGGCGAGTGCGTGCGGCCGTACAGCTTTCCGAGTGGAGTGAGCGTGGGATCGCCGGCCGATCCGAGCGTGATCCCGTCGACTGCGCGCGATACGTCCTACAACGATACGGCGATCGTGAAGCTGCAATACACCAAGAACTTCGGTTCGACGGCCTTCTTCCGAATTTACGGTTACTCGTTTTACAGCGATCGCTTTCAAAACGGGCCCTACAGCACTTCCTTCTGCTATTTTTTCTGCCCGCTCTCGCCGGACTACGTGCTCAGTAGCCACACGCGCGGACTTACCGCCCAGTTCCAAGAGCAGATCAACGCACAACATCTCCTCGGCGTGCAGGGCTCGTTCACTACAGCATCGATCACGCGAGACAACAACGGCTTTTACAATCTGAGCACATTCGGTAACAAGGCTGTCGTCGTAAACACAGCCGAGCCCTACGCCGGTTATTGCTACGGAACCACCGGCGGCCCGGTGCTCAACTGCAATCAAAATACCATCCCATTATCCCCGGGCTATAGCGTGCCGCCGCTCAGCGGCGTCTCGTGCGCCATTCCGGGAAAGCCAAGGGACGGTACGGCTTGCACGTACATGGTGGCCGAAAACGGACTGAACGGAACGTACAGCGGCACGGTTCCGCGCTTCTATGCGATGTCCATTACCGACCAATACCGCCCTACCGATAAATGGCTGTTCAACGCCGGTGTGCGCCTCGATAGCTTCGGCTTTACCGGACAGAATACGCTAGTACCACCGCTGGGCGGCTCGGCACACGCGCGTGCCTTCTGGTTCAACGCCTACAACCTCGACAATTGCGTGAATAACACGACGGGAGCGCCTTTTGCGAATCCGAGCCCCAGTGCCGCCTGCCCTTCCGGTTCGCACAGAGCCGTCGTGCTGAACGTTCCCTCGCAGCAGTTCGTTTACAACATCTGGCAACCTCGGGTGAGCGGCACGTTCACGGCCAACCCGGAGAATGTCGTGCGCTTCTCATATGGCCGCTACACCCAAGCCCCGGACGCGACGTACGAACAGTACAACACGGTGCAGGAAGATCTGGCCGACTACATCGGATCGCACTTCCTTCAATACGGTCGCAACACCCCGGGTTATCCGATTGCGCCGGCGACGTCGCTCGACTACGACGTTTCATGGGAGCACCGTTTTGGGGGGACCAACCTCTCGTTCAAGCTGACGCCGTTTCTGCGGCAAACCGGGAACCAGATTCAAGAGTTCTTTCTAATTCCCCAGCAGATATTCACCTCTGGCTTGAACGTCGGCAGCCAGCGCAGCGAGGGCGTCGAGTTTCAAATGCAAAAAGGAGACTTCTCGCGCGACGGGGTGTCGGGGCTGGTCTCATTCGCCTACACCAACTCCTACGTTCAGTACGGCCCAATCGCCGCGGGCGCGGCCGGCACGACGGTGCTGAGTCCGATCAACACCGCGATCGCTCAGTACAACGCGTATACCAAGTACTGCGCGATGCATCCGAGCTCGAACCCCGATGCGATGTGCGGCGGCCGCACGACGACTGGTGTAATCGCCAACGCGTGTTATTCGCCCAGTGGAAGCCCGGCGAACGCGCGGCCGGGAGGCAGCTGTCCCCGCGGCGACATCGCCAATCCGTATTGGAGCGCGCCCCCACAAGCGCTCCTCAACGCCAACCAGAACTTTCCGACGTACGATACCTTTCCGGGCGTGTTGGCCTTGCCAGCCGCGCAGGGATTCGGCTCGCCGTACGTCGCGTCGCTGTTGATCAACTATCGGCATCAGCGTTTCGCCGTCACGCCGTCGCTTCAATTCCAAGGCGGCGGCAAGTACGGTGTGCCGCTCGCGGAGGCGGGCATCGATCCCGCAAGCGGCTGCGGGAAGCCGCTTTTTGGCGATCGTTACAACGCCTCGACCTGTCCCGGCGTCGTAGATATTCCCGATCCGTTCACGGGAGCGTACGACGGCATCGGCGCGTTCACGCAGCCGAACGAGCTGATCGCGAACCTGCAGCTCTCCTACGCGGCCACCTCGCGCATCGAGCTCGTCGGTATCCTGACGAACATCGTCAACTACTGCTGGGGCGGAACGCGTGAACCTTGGACCTTCAACGACGGCAATCTCTGTGGGTATGGAAACGTTCTAGGCACCGTCTATCCGGTGGCGCCATACGGCACACCAGGCACAGTCGTCAATCCGCCGGGGTATCCCGGTTCGATCATCCAACCCTTCCGCAAGTATCCGTACGAGCCGGAGTTCGGTCCCGCTTTGATTGCAGTGCAAAACTCGTCGATCAAGCTGCCGCTCGAGTTTTACCTCACGGCGAACCTTAAGATTTAGAACGCCTCCGCCCGAAAATGTTGGAGGAAGGTGCTCTAGCGCCAATTTTCACGGAGCTAAGCTGGCTACCAAGCGACTACCAGCCGTAATATGATTTGACCCGGCTGGCATCATTTTGGTATCATGATGAAACCATGAAAGCCCTTACGGTTCGCCTTAATGATGAGGTCGCGACTTTGATCGAGCAGCGCGATGGCGAGTTGCGCGATATGAGCATTAACACGCTAGTGAACGTAGCCGTGCGCCGTATGCTCGTTCCAGATCAGAATCGGGCCGTCGCGGCGGGTGATGACGTCGTGGCCGCCGCTCTAAAGCGCGTCATGGCGCGAGACGCAAAGATTCTCGAGGCGCTAAAAAATATCTGAGATAAAGTTTCTCACGCCAGCCCAAATCGAACAAATGCACGCCGCTCTAACAGGCGGCGCGCACCATCTCGTCAGAC
>DASXGO010000125.1:0-1745 GCA_036489055.1 Candidatus Cybelea sp.
TCTCGCTCGACATGGAGTTTTCGACGATCTCGACGAGATCTTCCGCGCGAATGGCCTCGCTTTGCGCCTCCGCGACACCCAGGAGCAGCATACCTCTTCCCCGTTGGTTGTGCGTTGCGCCGGGTAGCGCGTCGAGCGCGCGCTGCGCGTCCGCTTCGCTGAAGCCGGCCTGAAGCAACTCGTGCAGCGAATGCTCGCGCATCATCGCCTGTGCGCACGGGCACGCCGTCATCCCCTCGGCTTCAACCCCCACGACTCGCCGCGTTCCGGTATCGTCGGCATGCGCGATGCCGATCAGCGTGTACGTCTCTTCGCCGCGTTTGCCGCTGACCGGGGTCCAGCGCTCGAGACCGAACTGCGCGCGCAATCGGACGTCGGCTCGAATCGCCCGCTGACTGCGGACGATCTGTTGCGCGATCGCTTCGGCGAGACGTTCGACGCGCGCCGGGCGCGTCGCGCTCGCGAGCACGTCGAGGGTCGCCTCTTCTAGGATCTCGGCGAATCGCGACATGTGCACGCCGGCCTTGTCCGCCGCAAGATCGGCGACCATCGAAAACTCGGCATTGTAGACGCGCGCTTGACCGTCGACCACTAGATGGACCACGCGTCGCACGCCGGAGACGCCGGCGCGCGCGAGCGAGAGGCGCACCTCGGGCTCCTCGGATTGGCGATCGGTATCGAAGCGCAAGCCTCGCTCGAGCCGGCGTACGCTTCCGTTGGGCGCAATTGAAACAAGCTCCGGAGCGATCTCCGCTAGCGGCACGGCGTTGTACGGACGAGCCTCTAGCCGCGTCACGACGGTCCCATCGAAAACGAGCAGATCGATGTCGATCGGGCGTGGCGCCAGACGACGAGTTCCCGCAGCGCGCCCGACCGCTCGTTCGACTTCATGGGAGAAGTTTGTAAAGCGTTCCCGGTCTAGCTCGGTCCGCAACGCCGCCGCGACGTTGAGATACTCGGGCCCGGCAGCACCATGAGCGGCCTCCGACTCGTAGAACGCCGAAACCGTGACGATCTGCGCCCGAAGCCGCAGCCGCTGCAGCGCGGCCAAGATGTTTGCTTGCCGATCGCCGAGGTTCGAGCCGATGCCAACGTAGAGGTCGTGCACGAGACCGCTCTTCTATCCCCCCGCTTGCCGGCCCGTTTGAGGGACGGAATTTCACCCGGACGCATCGTATCGTAGCCGGGCCATGCAAAGCCCGGCGCTGTATCCCTACGTTCTCGATCCGAAGCTGACGACTCAGGTGTGGGGCGGCGACGAACTCGTGCGCGTTTACGGCAAACATGGCGATCCCAATGCGCGCCTGGGCGAGTCGTGGGAATGCTGGGACGCCGATCCGGTGCTCAACGGATCCTTGGCCGGGGAGACCGTCGCGGATCTCCGCGGCCGGTTGGGGCCGCAACTCCTTGGGGACCTCGATCCCACGCGCATCTTTCCGGTTCTGACGAAGATCATCACCGCGCACGATTGGCTCTCGGTGCAGGTGCATCCCGACGACGCCTACGCCCGGCGCGTCGAGCGCCAACCCTTCGGAAAGACGGAATGCTGGTACGTTCTCGACGCGCAGCCCGATGCGCAGATCGTCTACGGTTGGACGCGTGACACATCGCGCGAGGAGTACTTGGCGCGCGTTGCGGACGGAACGCTGGGTGAACTGCTTCGCTACATCACATTGAAGACCGGCGACACGGTGTACATTCCGCACGGAATCGTCCACGCGATCGGGCCGGGGCTGACGGTTTTC
>DASXGO010000196.1:0-1566 GCA_036489055.1 Candidatus Cybelea sp.
CCGGCCAGCTTGGCGTCGACGTCCGGCTGGTGCAGCGCCTGCGTCACGACAGCTTCTCCGCTAGCGCGATGCGAATTCGCTCGCGCAGCGCATCCGTCGGGAACCGCGCGATGGCCGGCTCGAAGAAGCCGAGCGCGATCATCCGCTCGGCGGCGTTGCGTTCGATGCCCCGCGTCTGCATGTAGAAGACCTGCTCGCCGTCGAGCGCCCCGACCGTTGCTCCGTGAAAGGCTTTGACGTCGTTGGCGCCGATCTCGAGCGCCGGCACCGAATCGACGTGCGCTTTTTCAGACAGGAGAAGCGCGTCGTCCCGCAGGCTGGCGTCGCTGCCTTGAGCGTGCGGCGCAATCCGTATGTTGCCGAGATAGCGCGCTTGGCCGGCATCGACGGCCGCGGTCTTGACGATCGTTTCCGAAGTCGAATCGCCGATCGCGTGGTCGATAGTGCTAACGACGTCGACGTGCTGCGTTTGGTTTGGGAAAAACAGCGCGGTCACGCCGGCTTGGGTGCCGGGCTGGAGGATAGCCGTTGCAACGTCGGAGAGGTCGAGCGCGCCGCCTAATTCGGCGCACGCCCAATTGACGCGGGAATCGCGTCCCGGCGCTGCCCGGCGCGTGAAGACTGCGCGCGCGCGCGGCCCGAGTTGCTGGCAACTCGCGTAAGTGACCTCGGCACTCTCTTCGGTGACGATTTCGGCGATGCCGCAAACGAACGCGTCTGCGCCACCTTCGCAGCGCTCCACGATCGTCGCGCGCGCTCCGCGCTCCGCCAGCACGACGGTATACGGAAAGACGCTCGCTCCATTGGGTACGTCGTACGTTATTTCAACCGGCTCGGCGCTGGTCGCATCGGCGGGGACGTAGACGAACGCGCCGACTTGCACGAACGCTCGAGCCAATGCACCGAATTTCGTCTTCCCCGCGTCCGTGCCACCGAAGCATCGCGCCAGCAGCTGCGAATGCATTGCGACTGCATCAGATAAGCTGCAGGCGATGATTCGCGAAGCGGAATTCTCGATGCGTACCGTCCCATTCGACGGCGCGATCGTTTCAGCGTCGGGCGCAATCGACTCGATGTCGATTCGCCAGTAGCGGCCCGCCCGTTCGCGCCCGCTGCGGGTTGAGTAGAAGCGTTCCAGCGCCTCCGTCCGATGGTCTAATGAAAGCAGCGTGGGATCGAACGGCGTCAGCCGCGCGTGCAGGCGTTCGGCTTCAGAAGAAGCCAGCGCTTCCGCGGTTTTAAGCAAGCGCCGCGATCTCCTCACGGATCGCGTCGTAGCCTTCGTTTTCGATCCGGTCGGCGAGATCGCGACCGCCGGTTTTGACGATTCGTCCGTCGATCATGACGTGCACGACGTCCGGCACGACGTAACGCAAGATGCGCGGATAATGCGTGATGATGAGCAGTCCGGTCGTGCGGCCTTCTTCGCTTGCGCGTAGCGCGTTCAGGGAATCGCAGACGTCTTTGAGGGCGTCGACGTCGAGACCTGAATCGGTTTCGTCGAGGACGGCGTACTTCGGCGCAAGGACCGCAAGCTGCAACATCTCGAGTCGCTTTTTCTCCCCG